>JAJXYU010000137.1 GCA_021780395.1 Pseudomonadota bacterium | reverse complement strand
TCTACGCGTTCGGGCTCGGCGAAGCCGCGATCAGCCTGAGCGGCGATCCGGCCGATCGAGCGCGGCTCGTGCACACGGTGCGCGCGGTCGGCCCGGTCAGCCGGGCGCTCGCCGGGCTTGCCGTCGACGCGACGGTCGGGGTGCGCGGTCCGTTCGGCCGCGGCTGGCCGACCGCGACGGCGCGCGGCCACGATCTGATCGTGGTCGCCGGGGGCCTCGGTCTCGCGCCGCTGCGGCCGGTGCTGCTGCGGGTGCTCGCCGACCGGGCGTGCTACGGCCGGGTCGTCGTGCTGGTCGGCATGCGGACGCCGCGGGAGATCCTGTACCGTGCCGCGCTCGACGACTGGGCCGGGCGTGCGGATCTCGAGGTCGAGGTGACGGTCGACCGGGGGGATGCCGACTGGCGTGGACACGTCGGTGTCGTCACGAGCTTGATTGCGCAACTCGCGCTCGACCCGCGGAACGCGGTCGCGTTCGTCTGTGGCCCGGAACTCATGATGCGCCATGGCGCGGCCGGATTGATCGGGGCCGGGCTCGAGTCCGAGCAGATCTTCGTGTCGATGGAACGGAACATGAAATGCGCGATCGGTCTGTGCGGACACTGCCAGTTCGGGCCCGCGTTCGTCTGCAAGGACGGGCCGGTGCTGCGATTCGATCGCGTCGGCCGCGCGCTCGCGATCCGGGAATGGTGAATGTCGACGCCAGCGCGCCCGACGCTCGCGGTGTGGAAGTTCGCGTCCTGCGACGGCTGCCAGCTCTCGCTCCTCGACGCCGAGGCGGATCTGCTCGCGCTCGGGGACCGCGTGGACATCGCGCATTTCGCGGAGGCGACCTCGCACGTCGCGCCCGGCCCCTACGACCTGTCGCTGGTCGAGGGCTCGGTCGCGACCGCACGCGACGCGGCGCGGATCCTCGCGATCCGGGCGCAATCGAAGCGACTGGTCACGATCGGTGCCTGTGCGACCGCCGGCGGGATCCAGGCGCTGCGCAATTTCGCGAACACCGCCGAGCTCCTCGCCGCGGTGTACCCCGATCCACGGACCCTCGACGTGCTTGCCGAGGTCACGCCGATCCGCGCGCACGTACCGGTCGACTTCGAGCTGCCCGGCTGTCCGGTCGACCGGGGCCAGCTGCTCGAGGTGATCGCGGCGATGCTCGCGGGTCGCCCGCCGGCGATCGCGACGCACAGCGTCTGCGTGGAATGCAAGCAGCGCGGGACGACGTGCGTGCTGGTCGCGCGCGGCGTTGCGTGCCTCGGGCCGGTCACGCACGCCGGCTGCGGCGCGATCTGCCCCGCGTACGACCGGGGTTGCTACGGCTGCTTCGGACCGATGGAGACGGCCGACCCCGCCGCGCTCGCGAAGGCGTGGGCCCGGCTCGGAATCGCCGATCGAGAGCGCCGGCGGGCGCTGCACGCATACTGCCCGGCGATCGAGCCGTTTCGCAGCGCCGGAGCCGAGCGTGACCCGTAGGCGCCTCGTCGTCGATGAGATCGCGCGCGTCGAAGGCGAGGGCGCACTCGATCTCGAGATCGAGGCCGGTCGGGTCACGCAGGCCCGCCTGCGGATCTTCGAGCCGCCGCGCCTGTTCGAGGCACTGCTGCGCGGCCGCGATCACCGCGAGGCGCCGGACATCGCGGCGCGCATCTGCGGGATCTGCCCGGTCGCGTATCAGCTCGGCGCGGCGCAGGCGATGGAGCAGGCGCTCGGCGTGCGCGTCGGGCCGGCCGTGCGGTCGTTGCGTCGACTCCTGTACTGCGGCGAGTGGATCGAGAGTCACGCGCTGCACATCGTGTTGCTGCACGCGCCGGACTTCCTGGGCTACCCGGACGGGATGCGAATGGCGCGGGACCACCCGGCCGCGGTCGAGGCTGGGCTCGCGCTGAAGCGCTTCGGGAACGACGTGCTGCGAACCCTCGGTGGCCGGGAGATCCACCCGGTGAACGTGCGCGTCGGCGGCTTTCACCGGTGGCCGCGCGCGGCGGAGCTCGAGCCGCTCGCGGCGCGGGCGACCGCGGCGCGTGCGCAGGCGCTGCAGTTGCTGCGCTGGGCGAGTCACTTCGATTTTCCAGCGTTCGAGCGGGACTACGAGTTCGTCGCGATGCGCGCGCCCGACGGTTACCCCCTGAACGAAGGACGGATCGTCTCGAGCGCCGGGATCGACATCGATCTGGCGGAGTTCGATCGGCACTTCGCGGAGCATCAGGTCGCGTACTCGACCGCGTTGCACGCCGGGATCCGCGGGCGCGGCGCCTATCTCGTCGGACCGCTCGCGCGGTACGCCCTGAACTTCGACCGCCTGCCTGCCGAGGTGCAGGCGCTCGCGCGCGAGGCGGGGCTCGGACCCGTCTGCCGCAACCCGTTTCGCAGCATCCTGGTGCGTGCGATCGAGGTGATCTACGCGTGCGGCGAGATCGAGCGCCTGATCGCGGACTTGCGCCGGCGGTCCGCGCCGCCCGTGTCGCCGATCGCGTTGCGCGCAGCGATCGGCCAGGGCTGCACCGAAGCGCCGCGCGGGCTGTGCCACCACCGCTACGAGATCGACGCGACCGGTACGATCGCGGGCGCGCGCATCGTGCCTCCCACCTCGCAGAATCAGGCCTCGATCGAGGCGGACCTGCGCGACCTCGCGGGCCGGCATCTCGAGACGTCCGACGAGGACCTGCGCGCGCTGTGCGAGCGCGCGATCCGCAATCACGACCCGTGCATCTCGTGCTCGGCGCACTTCCTGACCCTGAGCGTGCGCGGCCGATGAGTGCGGACGACGCGGACTGTCTGGTGATCGGCGTCGGCAATCCCGATCGGGCCGACGACGGGGCCGGACCGCTGGTCGCGATGCGATTGCAGGCGCTGCGGCCGCCAAGGGTGCGGGTCACGATGCGGGGAGGGGACCTGCTCTCGCTGATCGACGACTGGGCGGGCGCTCGCGCGGTCGTCGTGGTCGATGCGGCGGCACCGCTCGCGCGGCCGGGCACGATTCATCGCTGGACCCCGGGGACCGGGGAGCTGCCGCGGCCGCCGAGGCCGTCGTCGACCCACGGCTTCGGCGTCGCCGAGGTGCTCGCGCTCGCGGCGCATCTGGGACGCGTGCCGCAGACACTCGTCGTGTATGCGATCGAAGGCGCGCGATTCGACCTCGGCGCGGCGATGACGCCCGCGGTGCGCCGCGCCGCGCTCGCCCTCGCGCGCCGCCTCGGCGCCGGCGGCGGCGTTACGCGC
>JAJXYU010000298.1 GCA_021780395.1 Pseudomonadota bacterium | reverse complement strand
TCGGTCTACCTGCGCAATGCGCGGCGCGCGGCGGCGGTCGGCGTGCTGGCGATCGCGGGACTGCTCGCCGCGACGCTGCGGTCGGCCCGACGGACCTTGCGCGTGCTCGCGCCGCTCGCGGTCGCGGTCGGCGCGGTCGCGGCGGCGTTGACGCTCGCCGGGATCGCGCTGACGATCCTGCACCTGGTCGGGATGTTGCTGATCGTCGCGATCGGTTCGAACTACGCGCTATTCTTCGTTCGGCACGCCGCCGGCGACGACGGCGCGATCACGGGTTCGCTCGCGGTCGCGAACGCGGCGACCGTGATCGGCTTCGGGCTGCTCGCGACCGCGCCGGTGCCGGTGCTGCGCGATCTCGGCGTCACGGTCGCACCGGGCGCACTGCTCGCCTTCCTGTGCTCGGCGATGCTCGGGGCGCCCGTCGCCTCGGCGCCGCACGATCGATGAGAGCCCGTCGCCGCTGGGTTCCGTCGCCCGCGATCCGGGCGTCGATGGGCCTGCACCTCGCGGCGGGCGCGATGCTGATCGCCCGGCCCGGGACCTGGCCCCTCGCGCTCGGCGTCGCGGTCGCCGATCACGCGGTGCTCGCCGGGGCGGGGCTCTGGCCGAGGAGCCGCCTGCTCGGTCCGAACTGGACCCGGCTGCCTGCGGCCGCGGCCGCGCTCGATCAGGTCGCGATCACGATCGACGATGGACCCGACCCCGAGGTGACCCCGGCGATGCTCGACGCGCTCGCCCGCGGCGGTGTCACCGCGACCTTCTTCTGCATCGGTGAACGGGCCGTTCGTCATCCGCAACTCGTCCGCCGCATCGTGGCGGCCGGCCATGCGGTCGAGAATCACAGCGACACCCACCGGCATGCGTTCTCACTCCTCGGCCCCGCGGCGCTCGGACGCGAAGTGGCCCGCGCTCAGGCAGGGATCGCCGCGATCAGCGGCATCGCGCCGGCGTTCTTCCGGGCACCGGCGGGGTTGCGCAATCCGTTGCTCGAGCCCGTGCTCGCGCGGCACGGCCTGCGGCTCGCGAGTTGGTCGCGCCGCGGATTCGACACCGTGAGCCGTGACCCCGACCGCGTGCTCGCGCGGTTGACGCACGCGCTGCGCGGCGGCGAGATCCTGCTGCTGCACGACGGCCACTCGGCGCGAATGGCGGACGGCGCGCCGATCGGCCCGGCGCTGCTGCCGCGGTTGATCGACGTCCTGCGACGCCGCGCGCTGGTGCCGATCACCTTGCGCGCGGCGCTCGAGCAGGAGTGCCGTCGGGCACGCGACGATCCAGGATAGAATCCGGCGATGGATCGGATCCCTTGCGCTCCGCTCGTGCTCGCGGCGTTCACCGCGACCAGCGGCGTCGGCGTCGGCAACGCCGCGACGCTCGCGTCGCTGCGATCGCGGCGCGGCGGACTGCGCCCCTGTGACTTCGACGGCGTGGACGTGCCGACGTGGATCGGTGCGGTCGACGGGGTCGACGCGCAGCCGTTGCGGCCCGGATGCGCTCGCTACGATTGCCGCAACAACCGGCTCGCGGAACTCGCACTGGGTCAGGACGGCTTGCTCGAGCGGGTTCGCGCGGCCGCGGGCCGTCATGGAGCGCAGCGCGTCGGCGTGTTCGTCGGGACGAGCACCTCGGGCATCCTCGAGACGGAACGGGCCTATCGCCGTCGCGATCCGCGCGACGGGCCGCTGCCGGCGGATTTCGACTATCGCGGCACGCACAACGCGTTCTCGACCGTCGACTACCTGCGCCGCCGGTGTGGCCTCGCCGGACCCGCGGCGACCGTCTGTGCCGCGTGCGCATCGAGCGCAAAGGCGTTCGCGGTCGCGCGGCGGATGATCGCGGCGGACGTGATCGACGCCGCGCTGGTCGGCGGCGTCGATTCGCTGTGCCTGACGACTCTGTACGGGTTTCATTCGTTGCAACTGCTCGCCCCCGGCCCGTGCCGGCCGTTCGACGCCGCGCGCGACGGCTTGTCCGTCGGCGAAGCCGGCGCGTTCGCGCTGCTCGAGCGGGTGCCGCCGAGCCTGGATCCCGACGCCGTGCTGCTGCTCGGTGCCGGTGAGTCGAGCGACGCCCACCACCTGTCGACGCCCCACCCGGACGGGCTCGGCGCCCGCATGGCGATCGAGCGGGCGCTCGACGACGCGCGGCTCGACGCGGGCGCGATCGACTACGTGAATCTCCACGGAACCGGCACCCCGAGCAACGACCGCGCGGAGAGCCTGGCGGTGCGCGCGACCTGCGGGGCCGCGGTTCCGTGCAGCTCGACCAAAGGCGCGACCGGGCATGCGCTCGGCGCCGCCGGCGCGCTGGAAGCCGTGCTGAGCGCGCTGTGCCTGGGCGCGGGCCTGCTGCCCGCCGGTCTCGGCACCACGCGGGTCGACGCCAGCCTCGGCGTGAATTACCTGACCGACAACCGGGCGGCGCCGCTGCGGCGGATCCTCAGCAATTCATTCGGATTCGGCGGTGCGAACTGCTGCCTCGTGCTCGGGACCGCCGGATGAGCCTCGGCGCCTATGTGGACGGCATCGGCGTGCTCGGACCCGGAATGCCGGACTGGGGAGCAGCCGCGCGGATCCTGAGTGGCAGCGGCGAGTATCGCCCGACCGCGAGCGAACTGCCGGCGCCGTCGATCCTGCCGGTCGCGGAGCGGCGGCGCACCGGCCGCGTCGTCCGGCTCGCGCTCGCGGTCGCGATGGAGGCGGTACAGGGCGCCGCGCTCGATCCGGCGCAATTGCCGGGTGTGTTCACGTCCTCCGGCGGCGACGGCGCGAACTGCCACGAGATCTGCAGCGCACTCGCCGCGCCGCAGCGCGAGCTGTCGCCGACCCGATTCACGAACTCCGTGCACAACCTCGTCGCCGGTTACTGGAGCATCGCGGTCGGCGCGATGCGGGCGTCGCAGACCCTGTGCGCGTACGACGCGAGCTTCGCGGCCGGCCTGCTCGAGGCGCTCGTCGGCGTCGCGATCGAACGGGAGCCGGTGCTGCTGGTCGCGTACGACGCGCCGTATCCACCACCGTTGCACGCGACCCGGCCGATCGCGGCGGAGTTCGGCGTCGCGCTGGTGCTCACCCCCGGTCGCAGCGCCCGCAGCGTCGCGCGGATCGAGACGGTGGTCGCGGCCGAGCCGGCCGCGACGCTCGACGATGCGCGACTCGAGGCACTTCGGTGCGGCGTGCCGGCCGCGCGCAGCCTCCCGCTGCTCGCCGCGCTCGCCGGCGGGTCGCCGCA
>JAJXYU010000107.1 GCA_021780395.1 Pseudomonadota bacterium | reverse complement strand
CCGCGTTCGACGACGTGCCGCAGGATCGACTGGAGCGGTGCGTAGCCGGTGCCGCCCGCGACGAGCAACAACGGGGCCGTCGACGCACACCCATCCTCCTCACACGGGTCCGCGACTTCCGGCGCACGATAGTGGAACGAGCCGCGCGGGCCCTCGATCGTGAGCAGGCGGCCGGTCGGGTCGGCCGCGAACAGCGACTCGGTGAACGTTCCGCCCGGGACCCGCCGCACGTGCAGTTCGATCATCCGGGCGTCGTGCGGCGGACACGCGATCGAGAAGCTGCGCCGGCGGCCGTGCGGCAGCAGCACGTCGAGATACTGGCCGGGCAGGAACGCGAGAGCCTCGACCGGCGGCAGACGCAGGCGCAGCGCGACCACGTCGCGCCCGAGGCGCTCGACGCGGTCGATGCGGCAGGGCAGGCGCTTCAGGACTCCCTCGTCCGGAGAGTGCAGCTCGTCCACGTCGAGCTCGAGATCGCCGCGTGCGCGCGCGCGGCACATCAGGATCAGGCCCTCGGCCGCATCCTGCGGCTCCAGCCCGAGCGGCGGTCCATCGGGATAGTCGATCTCGCCGCACCGGAGGCGCGCGCGACAGGCGCCGCAGTTGCCGCGGCGACAGCCGTGCGCGAGCCGCACGCCGGCCGCAATCGCCGCATCGAGCAGCGACTCGTCCGCCTCGACCGGGAAGCGGCGACCCGAACGCTCGAGAGTTACTTGCACGAACGCCGCCGGCGCGCGGACCTCGCGCGCGGGACGCGTCGGCCCTCAACCCGCGTCCGGACCGGTGGCGCCGTCAGGGTTGGCTGCGCTTGCTGTCGAGCCAGGTGCAGATCGGTTCCCACTGCTGCCAGTCGGGCCACGCGAGGTACTCGGGCAGTTCCAGCACGCCCATCCCGCGTGAGTACGCGCGCACGTAGTTCTGTGCCTCGCGCAGCGCACCGAGGTACGGCACTCTCAAGTGCTTGAGGTAGCGCTCGAGTTCCTCGAAGATCAACGTGTGTTCGCGAACCCGGTTCGCGACCACCGCGAGCCGCGCCTGCTTGCGCGAGACCTTGCCGATCTCCTGCAGTTCGGCCATGAAGTGCCCGCAGGCCTTGATGTCGATCGTCGAGGGCAGGACCGGGACCAGGATCGTCTCGGCGCGTCGGACGAGCTCGTTGAGTTCGGTGCCGTGCACGCGCGCCGGCGCGTCGATCACGAGGATCTCGGTGTTCCGCGGCACGTTGCGGATGCCTTCCTCGTAGGCCGGAACGCCGGTGATCGCAGGCAGGTCGTGCGGACGCGACGCGAGCCAGTCGAGGCTGGAGCGCTGCGGGTCGTAATCGGCGATGCAGGTCTCGTGTCCGTCGCGCGCGAAGAACACCGCGAGATTCGTCGCGATCGTGCTCTTTCCGCAACCGCCCTTCGCGTTCAGGACCATGATGTGGCGCATGCGCTTCCCGCCTCCGCTCGTCCACGGCCATCCTCGGCCGAGGCAAGGCTAAGTCCCGGGACCCGATTGCGCAAGCCCTGGCGCTCGCGTCCCGGGGATCTCATCGGCTATCCTCGATCGATGCGCCTCGATTTCTGGAAGATGCAAGGACTCGGCAACGACTTCCTGGTCTTCGACGCACCTCGCGAGTTTCGCGGACGGCCGATGGACGCGGCGCTGCTGCGCCGTCTCTCCGACCGCCATACCGGGGTCGGCTTCGACCAGGCGCTGATGCTCGAGCCGCCGCGCGATCCGGGAACGCGCAGCTACTACCGGATCTTCAATGCCGACGGCGGCGAGGTCGAGCAGTGCGGCAACGGCGCGCGCTGCGTCGCGGCCCTGGTGTACGCGCGTGATCCGGCCCAGGGCCGCGAACTAGCGCTCGGCAGCCCCGGTGGCACGGTCCGCGCCCGGATCGGGGACGGGGTCCAGGTGTCCGTGGAGATCGGTGTGCCGAATTTCGATCCGCGTTCCCTGCCGATGGACGCGCCGAGCGAAGCCCCGCTGTACCCGATCCGCATCGGCGATCTCGAGGTCCGCGTCGGCGCCGTGTCGGTCGGCAATCCCCACGCGGTCGTCTACGTCGAGAACGTCGACACCGCGCCGGTCGCGACGCTCGGACCCGCGATCGAGGGTCACCCGGCGTTCCCGCGGCGCGTGAACGTCGGCTTCCTGCAGATCCACGACCGGAACCACGTGTCGTTGCGGGTGTTCGAACGAGGCGTCGGCGAAACGCTCGCGTGCGGGACCGGCGCCTGCGCCGCGGTCGCGGTCGGTCGCCGGCACGACCGGCTCGACGCCGAGGTCGACGTGGACCTGCGCGGTGGCCGCGCGCACGTGCGCTGGCCGGGCGCGGGCGAGTCGGCCTGGCTCACGGGGCCGGCCGGTGTCGTTTTCACCGGTACGATCGAGATATGATGCGGCTTTACACCGGGAGCGAGCGCCGATGACGACCCATTCCGCGCGCGGAGTGAAGGAAGACGCGATCACCGACGACCGGATCGCGGATTTCCTGCAAGCGAACCCCGACTTCTTCGAGCGCAATTCCGCACTGCTCGCGAAGCTGCGCTTGCCGCACCTGCGGGAGGGGACGGCGACAGTGAGCCTGGTCGAGCGCCAGGTCGAGGTGCTGCGCGAACGCAATCAGGCGCTCGAACGGCGGCTGAAGGAGCTCGTCGACGTCGCCCGCGCGAACGACGCGCTCGCCGACCGGATCCACCGGCTCGCGCAGCGCCTGCTGCGCGCCCGCGACCTGGCGGCGACGGTCGAGGCGATCGAGACCTCGATGCGCGAGGACTTCGACGCGATGCATTCGGTGCTGGTGCTGTTCCTGCCGGCGGCGCCGGGGATCGACACGGGCACGCAACGCTTCCTGCGCCTCGCCGACCCCGCCGACGCGAACCTGAAGTCCTTCGAATCGCTGCTCGGGTCCGGCAAGCCCCGCTGCGGTCAGGTCCGCGACTCGCAGCGCGACTACCTGTTCGGCGCCGGCACGGTCGAGATCGGATCGGTCGCGCTGACCCCGCTCGGACCGAAGGGCAACCTCGGACTCCTCGCGATCGGCGCGAGCGACGCCGAGCGGTTTCATCCGGCGATGAGCACCGATTTCCTGATCAGGATCGGTGACTTGATCGCGCACGCGCTGACGCGCTGAGCGCGCCGACGGAGCGCGCCCTGGGCGCCGCGCTGCTCGACTGGATCGAACGGTTCTGCGCGCACCTGCGCCTGGAACGGCGCATGAGCGCGCACACGGCGGCGGCGTACC
>JAJXYU010000012.1 GCA_021780395.1 Pseudomonadota bacterium | reverse complement strand
GGCCACGAGGCGGACGCGCGCGCCGCCGAGGCCGAGGTCGCGCGCCTCGCGCGCCTGCCGTCGGCGCTCGTCGCGGCCTCCGGGATGATCGCCGAGGGCGATCTTCAGGCGGCCGAGCGCGTGCTGCGACGCTTTCTGCAGACCCACGTCACGCACGTGGATGCGATGCGTCTGCTCGCGCAGATCGGCGTGAAGCTCGAAGTGCTCGACGATGCGGAGTTCCTGCTGGAGAGCGCGCTCACGTTCGAGCCGGACAACGTCGTGGTCCGCTATGAATACGCCTCGGTGCTCGCGCAACGGCACAAGCACGCGCTGGCGCTCGCCGAGGCCGAGAAGCTGCTCGCGATCGATCCGGCGAATCGGGCGTTCCGGATCGTGCACGCGAACGCCTGTGTCGGCCTCGGGCGGCAGCAGGAGGCGGTCGCCACCTACCGCGCGCTGCTCGACGATTCGCCGCAGCAAGCGGATCTGTACCTGTCGATCGGCCACGCCGAGAAGACGCTCGGACGCCAGGCCGAGGCGATCCGCGCCTATCGACTCGCAGCCGAGTCCCGGCCGGCGTTCGGCGACGCGTACTGGAGCCTCGCGAACCTGAAGACCTACCGGTTCGAGGACCGGGAGATCGGCGAGATGCGCCGGCACGAAGCCGCCGGGTCGACCGGTCCCGTCGACCGCTATCACCTGTGTTTCGCGCTCGGCAAGGCCCTCGAGGATCGTGCCGAGTACGAGGAGTCGTTCCGGTTCTACGAGCGCGGCAATGCGCTCAAGAAGCGCGAGTGCCGGTATTCCGCGGATGCGCTCGAACGGACCCTGCGCCAGCAGTTCGAGGTCTGCAGCGCGTCGTTCCTGCGCGAGCGCGCCGGTTTGGGTGATCCGGATCCGGCGCCGATCTTCGTCGTCGGTCTGCCGCGTGCGGGCTCGACCCTGATCGAGCAGATCCTCGCGTCGCACTCGCGGGTCGAAGGCACCGCCGAGCTGGCCGAGATCCCGCAGCTCGTGCAACGGCTCGCGGGGCGCGAGACCAAGGACGGACCGCCGCGTTATCCCGCGGTGCTGCGCGAAATCGCGCCCGAGGACTGGCGCTCCCTCGGCGCGCGATACCTGGCCGAGACCGGGGTCTACCGCACCGGCGCACCGTTCTTCATCGACAAGATGCCGAACAACTTCCGGCACCTCGGACTGATATCGCTGATCCTGCCGAACGCAAAGATCATCGACGCGCGGCGCGACCCGATGGCCTGCTGCTTCAGCAACTTCAAGCAGCTGTTCGCCGCGGGTCAGGAGTTCACCTACGGTCTCGAGGACATCGCCAGGTACTATCGCCTCTACGTCGAGCTGATGGACCATTGGGACGCGGTGCTGCCGGGCCGGATCCTGCGGGTGCGCCACGAGGCGCTGGTCGAGGATCTCGAGGGCGAGGTGCGCCGCCTGCTCGCGTTCTGCGGACTGCAATTCGAACCCGCGTGCCTGGAGTTCCACCGTCAGGAGCGCAGCGTGCGCACCGCGAGTTCCGAACAGGTCCGCCGCCCGATCAACCGCGACGGCATCGACCAGTGGCGGCATTACGAGCCGTGGCTCGGTCCGCTCGCGACCGCACTCGGCGACCTGGCGCCGGCGCGCACGAGACAAGGAGAGATTCCAAGGTGAGACACCAAGATCGATCGGTGCTGCTCGGTGCGGCGATCGGGTTGTCGATCGCGGCGACCGCGCTCTTCGGCGGATCGGCGCGGGCCGACGGGTTTCGGGCGATCACGCCGACGATGGCCGATCGGACCGTCGTGCTGGACGGCCATCGTCTGACGATCGGCGAGGTCGTCGACGTCGCCCGCGACGGCGCGCGGGTCGCGCTGAGCCCCCAGGCGCGGCAACGGTCCGCCGACGCGTACGGCCTGCTGCTCGAAGCGGCGCGCGAGGGCGTGCCGGTCGACGGATTCAATCGCGGCGCGGGGGCCGACCGCGGGATCCGTTGGTTCGCCGGTGATCCGACCGCGCCCGACAATCAGAAGCGCATCGCGGCGCGCGAGCTCGCGTTGTTCCAACGCGGCGCCTTCGTCGGCGAGGGACGTCCGATCGAGGACGAGTCGATCGTGCGTGCGATGCTCGTCGTGCGGGTGAACACGATGACCGCGGAGGCGGCGAGTCCCGCACTGGTCCAGCAGCTGATCGACCTGCTGAACGACCGGGTCACCCCGGTCGTGCGCTCGCGGGGCACGGTCGGCGAAGGAGACCGGAGCCAGTTCATGAACGTCGCGGCGACGCTGGTCGGCGCCGGCGACGCCTATTATCACGGCGAACGAATGCCGGCCGCCGAGGCGTTGCGGCGTGCGGGTCTGCGACCGCTCGCGCCGTTCGGCGCCGACGATCGCGTGCTCGCGGGCAGCAACGCGTATTTCACCGGCCTCGCGGCGCTGATGACCTACGACGCCCGCGACGTGCTCTCCTGGGCGGATCTCACCGACGCGATCGACCTCGACGGGATGAACGCCGATGTCGCGCCGCTCGCGTTGCCGGCGCAGCAAAGCCGGCCGTTCCCGTGGCTGAACTGGGACGCCGCGCGGGTGCTCGACATGCTCCGGGGCAGCTACCTGTTCGCGCTCGACGGGCAGCGCACCGCGCCGGATCCTTTCAGCCTGCGCGCGGCGAACGTGCGACAGGGCGCGGCCTGGCAGTCGTGGACGCAGCTGCGCGACGACCTGCTGGTCGCGATGAACTCCTCGGACCTCGGCTTGACCGTGCGCGTCGGCGCGTCGCCCGGGGATTCCTGGGAACTCGAGACGCCCCAATTGCGCCAGTACTACGTCGGCGGCGGCCCCCTGAGCCACGGCGAGCATGGTTATGTGCTGCCCAGCGCGAACGCCGATCCCTACCCGCTCGCGAACGACGTCGAGGCGTTCACGATCGCGCTTGCGAACCTGGATGAGTCGATCGCGCAGCGCATCCTGCGCTTCACCAGCACCCGCTTCACGGTGATCCCGCCGATGCCGGATGTGCCGGGACGCGCGGACAGCTACGGCCTCGCGCGGGCGAGCGGCGACGCGGTCGCGGATCTGCTGCAGGACGTGATCGCCCAGACCGGCCCGGTGCCGCCGGCCGGCGACGCGCTCGACAAGGGGGTTCACGACCTGCAAGGCGAGACCCGCGTGAAGATCGAGCGGGCGCGGCGCGCGGTCGACGACAGCTTCGATCTGCTCGGCGAGGACCTGCTGACGGGAACCTACTGGCTCGACCTTCGCAAGCTCCAGAACGGACAC
>JAJXYU010000095.1 GCA_021780395.1 Pseudomonadota bacterium | reverse complement strand
CAGCAGCCGCGAGCCACCCGCGCCGACCGGCACGCCGCGCTCGAGCGCCGCTTCGACCGCCGCGCGCAGCCGCGCGCTCGCCGCGAGCCCGAGGTAGTCGTTCGAGGTGAAGTCGAGACCGGCGGCGGGTCGCCGCTCGCGCAGTCGTTCGCGCGAGGCGAGCGATTCGAGCTGCGCCGCGTAGGCCGCGAGCCGGTTCATCGCAGCGGTGCGCAGTGCCGCTCGAGCCACTCCCGATCCGCGCCGTCCAGCAGCGGGCCGACCTCGCGCCGGACGGTCTCGTGGTAGCGGTCGAGCCAGTCACGCTCGGCCGGATCGAGCGCGTCCGGATCGAACGTCCGCCGGTCGAACGGACACCGCGTCAACGCCTCGAAACGCAGGAAGTCGCCGAACTCGCCGTGCCCGCCGTCGACGACGACCACGAGGTTCTCGTGGCGGATCCCATGGCGCCCGGGTCGGTACAGGCCGGGCTCGATCGAGCTGATCATCCCCGGCTCGAGCGCGACCAGTGCGCCGCCCGGAGTCGGCGGCCGGATCCCGTGCGGACCCTCGTGCACGTTCAGGAAGTACCCGACCCCGTGCCCGGTGCCATGCCCGTAGTCCAGGCCCTCCGCCCACAGCGGCGCACGCGCGAGGGCATCGAGCTGCGGCCCGCTCGCCCCCTTCGGAAAGCGCGCGCGGGACAGGGCGATCATCCCCTTGAGCACGAGCGTCGAGTCGCGACGCTGCTCCGGGCTGATCGCGCCGAGCGCGAGCACGCGGGTCACGTCGGTCGTTCCGCCGAGATACTGCCCGCCCGAGTCGACCAGCAGCAAGCCTTCGGCGCGCAGGACGCGGTGCGATTCCGGCGTCGCGCGATAGTGCGGCAATGCGCCGTTCGCCTCGTACCCGGCGATCGTCGCGAAGCTCTCCCCGACCCAGCCCGGCTGGCGCGAGCGCTCTTCGCGCAGCAGCGCGTCGACCGTGAGCTCGGTCGTCGGCCGGCCGTCCGCGAGCGCACGCTCGAGCCGATGGAACGCGCGCGCGAGCGCCGCGCCGTCGACCCGCATCGTCTCGCGGATCCGCTCGATCTCCGCGGCCGTCTTCACCGCCTTGAACGCGGTCGTCGGGTTCGCCGCCTCGATCCGGCGGACCGCGTCCGGGATCGCGCGCGCAACCGCGCTCGCGGTGCGCGCCGGATCGTACAGGAGCGCCGCCTGCGGCCCGAGCGCGCCGAGCGCGCCGGTGATCGATCCGTAGTCGGCGAGCGCGACCCCGTCCGCGGCGAGTCCCGCGCCGGGCGCGCCCGCGAGTTTCGCGGCGTCGACGAACAAGGTCGTGCGCCCCTCGCGCTCGACGAGCAGGTGCGCGAGGAACACCGGATTGCACTCGACGTCGGCGCCGCGCAGGTTCAGCAGCCACGCGACGTCATCGAGGCTCGAGATCAGGTGATGGGTCGCGCCGAGCCCGCGCATCGCCTCGCGCACGCGGTCGAGCTTCTCGCGTCGCGAGACGCAGGCGTACGCGATCGCGTGCTCGACGATCGGCGCGGTCGGCAGCGCCGGTCGATCGGCCCAGATCGCGGCGACCAGGTCGAGATCCTGGCGCAGCGTCGCGCCGCGCTCCGCGAGCACGCGCTCGATCTGCCGCTGCGCGCCGACCGTGATGCTGTCCCCCGCGACCGCGAGCGCCTCGCCCGCGCGCAGGTTCTCCCGCACCCAGTCGAGATATTCCGGATTGCTCTGCACGCGCAACCGGCACAGTGCGACCCCGCTGCCCGCGAGCTCCTGTTCGGCCTGCGAGAAATAGCGCGAATCGGTCCACAGGCCCGCGAAGTCACGGCCCACCAGCAAGGTGCCGGCGGAACCGGTGAAACCGGACAGCCACGCGCGCCCGCGCCAGTGATCGGGCAGGTACTCGGACGAATGCGGGTCGGCGGTCGGGACGAGCACCGCGGCGACGCCGTGCGCTCGCATCTGCTCGCGCAGCGCCGCGAGCCGGGCGGGGATCGGGTGAGTCATCCGTGCATGCTAGCAGGCGCGGGCGGTTCCTGAATACGCGATCCGATGGGGCCGGCCGGCGGCCGTCCAGCGGATTGACGCCACCGTGATTTCCCCGAATCATCCGACGGTCGCGGCGAACCGCTCGAGTCGAGGGGTGTCGGGGTGAATCGAGACGCGAGTGGTTCCGCCCCCACGGGCGCTTCGGTGCAGGCGGACGCTTCGGTGCAGGCGGACGCTTCGGTCCACGCGAACGCCGGTCGCGGCGCGACGGCCTCGCTCTCGCTCGCCGCGCTCGGGGTCGTGTACGGCGACATCGGCACCAGCCCGATCTACGCGCTGCGCGAATGCTTTTTCGGGACGAACGCGGTGCCGCCGACGCCGGTCGACGTGCTCGGCGTGCTCTCCCTGGTCATTTGGGCGCTGGTCGTGGTCGTCGCGGTCAAGTATCTGCTGTTCGTGATGCGCAACGACAACGATGGCGAGGGCGGCATCATCGCGCTGGTCGCGTTGCTGAATCCGTGGCGGGCGAAACGCCGGTCGACGCTGCGCGTCTTGCTGCTGCTCGGCCTGTTCGGCGGCGCGCTGCTCTATGGCGACGGCACCATCACGCCGGCGATCTCGGTGCTGTCGGCGGTCGAGGGACTCAAGGTCGCGACGACTCGCTTCGAGCCCTACGTGCTGCCGATCACGATCTCGATCCTCGTCGCCCTCTTTTCGATCCAGAAACGCGGCACCGGTCGGATCGGACGGGTGTTCGGCCCCGTACTCGCACTGTGGTTTCTCGGGATCGCCGGACTCGGCGTTCGCGGGATCGTGATGCACTGGCAGGTGCTCGCCGCGCTCGACCCGTATTACGCGCTGCGCTTCTTCGCGACGCACGGGCCGCGAGCGTACCCCGTCCTCGGCTCCGTATTCCTCGCCGTGACCGGGGCCGAGGCCTTGTACGCGGACATGGGGCACTTCGGACGACGACCGATACGCGTCGCGTGGTTCGCGCTGGTGATGCCGGCGCTGCTGCTGAATTACCTCGGCCAAGGCGCGCTGCTGCTCGCGACCGGCGGCCGGGTTCGCCAACCCTTCTACGAGCTCGCGCCGACCGCCCTGCTCTACCCCCTGGTCGCGCTCGCGACCGCCGCGACGATCATCGCGTCGCAGGCGGTGATCTCCGGCGCGTTCTCTCTGACGCGCCAGCTGGTCACGCTCGGGCAGCTGCCTCGCGTCGTCGTGGTGCAGACCTCGCCGGAAGAGCGCGGACAGATCTATATTCCCAGCGTGAACTGGCTCCTCATGATCGCGACGATCGGCCTGGTGCTCGGCTTCCGATCGTCCGACGCACTCGCCGCCGCCTACGGGATCGCGGTCGCCGGCACGATGGTGATCACCACGACGATCGCCTATTTCGTCGCTCGCCGCTTCCGCTGGAATCGCTTGCTCGCCGCGGCGATGTGCGCCGCGTTCCTCGTCGTCGATCTCGCGTTCTTCGGCGCGAACCTCTACAAGGTCATGGACGGTGGCTGGTACCCCATCGGGGTCGCGCTCGGCGTGTTCACGGTGATGACGACCTGGGTCCGCGGCCGCCAGCTGTTGGGCGGCCAGCTCGAGGACCGCAGCGAATCGATCCCGGTGTTCGTCGCGCGGATCGCGCGCGAGCGTCCCTACCGAATCCCGGGGACGGCCGTGTTCCCAACCGCGAGCGCGGAGGTGCCGCCGCGGCTTCTGCACCATCTGGAACGACACCGGGTCCTGAACGAACGCGTGGTGTTCCTGACCGTGCGCACGCTCGACGAGCCGTGGATCGCGAAGGCCGACCGACTCGAGCTGAGCTGCGTCGCGCCGGACATCTACCGCATCGTGGTGCGCTACGGCTTCATGCAGGATCCCGACGTGCCCGCCGCGCTGCGCCAAGCGCAGACGCTCGGACTCGACTTCGGCGGCGCTGCGATCACCTATTACGTCGGCCGCGAAACGCTGATTCCGTCGGGTGCGGTTCGGGGCATGCCGCTGTGGCGCGAGCATCTGTTCGCGTTCCTGTCGAGAAACGCGACGCGCGCGACGGCCTTCTACCGTCTGCCGCCGGAGGACGTGGTCGAACTCGGCTTCCAGGTCGAAATCTGAAGGCGCTCCGGTACGGCGGATCGCCGAGTCACGCGCCGGAACCGGCCGGCACCCGGCCGCCGGGGTGCGGGATCACGTCGTGGGCACGCACGAGATAGCGGCGGGCGACGTCGAGATAGCCGTCGTAGACGAGACCGCCGTTCTCGGCGATCAGCCGGTCGCGGTGCCGGCGATAGCGGCGGTTGTAGCGATACCAGGGGATCGCGGGCCGCTCGTGGTGCAGCGCATGGAGGTTATTGAACAGGAACAGCGGCCCGAGGATCCACGAGCGCTCGACGATCGCGACGCGCTCGCGCACCCGCGGATTCGCGCGATGTTCGGCGAACGAGCGGATCAGCAGGATCCCGTTCGCCGGAATCACCATCGTCGCCGCGTACACCCAGAGCGGGATCCCGCAGACGACGGTCAGCCACGCGACGACCGGCACGCACCACAGGAGGTGCTCGAGCCACGCCCGCCGGCGCCTCGCGTCGCCGCGGGCGATCCGGCGCGCCTCGTCGCGCCAGAACGCGCCGATCCGCCAGAACGACCCGAGGAGCACCCGGCCGAGCAGCGTCTGCTGCGCCCACAGCAACGCACGGGTCCCGCGGCCCGCGCGCGCCCAGGCATCGGGCGTCAGGTAGTACGACTCCGGATCGTCGAGCGGGTCGGTGAGCCGCTCGTCCCGGTGGTGCGCGAGGTGCGTCTCCCGATAGATCGGGAACGGCAGCCACAGCGACAGCGGCCAGATCGCGAGCAGGCGGTTGAGCGTCGCCCGACGGGTCGGGTGGCCGTGCAGGATCTCGTGCTGCAACGAACTGTGCAGGATCAGCGCGAGCGCCACCGCGGGCGCATCGAGCGCGAGCGGCGCACGCCGGTACGCGAGCGTGGCGGCGATCCAGCCCCCGTACACCGCCGCGGCCAGCACGAGCGTCGGCCATTCGATCGCCGCGACCTGCTCGTCCGCCGCGACCGGCCCGTCGCGCACCGCCGATGCCTCGTCCGTCGACCCCGCCGGATCCGTCACGATCGCGCCCCCCGATTCCCGCGCCGTCTCGATCTCATTGTAACGCGCGGGTCAGTCGATCCGGATCGTTCGGCACACGCGCCGTTCGACGGCCCGGAGTCCTTCGTAGAGCAGGATCGCGATCAACCCGGTCGCGAGCCCTCCCTGGAGCACGAACGCCGCGTTGTTCGACGACAGTCCGGCGATGATGACCTCGCCGAGGCCCTTCGCGGCGACGGTCGATCCGATCGTCGCCGTGCCGACGTCGATCACGACCGACAGACGCACGCCCTCGAGGATCATCGGCAACGCGAGCGGCAACTCCACCGACCACAGGCGCTGCCGCGGGCTCATCCCCATCCCGTCCGCCGCGGCCCGCAGGGCCTGCGGGCAGGCCTCGAGGCCCGCGATCGTGTTCTCGAAGATCGGCAGCAGGCCGTACGCGAACAGCGCGATCAAGGTCGGCTCCTCGCCGAAGCCGACCAGCGGCACCGCGAGCGCGAGCACCGCGACCGGCGGAAACGTCTGCCCGAAGTTCACGATCGTCCGCGACGGGGCGAGCCACTCGGTCCAGCCCTCACGCGTGACCAGGATCCCGAGCCCGATCGCGACGACCGTGCTCGCGGCCGCGGCCACGCACACGATCGCGACGTGCGCGAGCGCGAGCGCCAGCAGATTGCCCTGGTCGTAGATCGCCGGCGCCCCGTACGCGGCGAGCGGCGCGAACAACGGCGCGAACCGTTGCGGCGCCACGAGGAACGCCGCGAGCAGCGCGAGCGCAAGCAGCGGCCACCACGCGAGCGCGCGCCGCATCAGCGCGGCCGCCCGTGCGCGAGGATCGCCTCGACGCCGAGCACCCCGCGCACGGTGCCGTCGGGATCGACGACGCGGCCGACCGGCGCGCCGCGCCACACGAGCTCGGAGAGCGCCTCGCGCAGCGACGCCTCGGCAGGGATGCACACCGCAGCGCCCTCGCCGGCGCCTTCGCCGGCACGCTCGGCGGCGCCCGCGCCGGCCGGTGCGGGCACCGCGACATCGCCGGCGGTGGTCAGGGACAGCAGCCGTAGCGCACGGTCGCCGCGACCGGCGAGCTCGGCGACGAACGGATCGGCAGGCCGGGTGAGCAGCGCGGCCGGACGGTCGTGCTGCAGGATACGGCCGTGACGCATCACCGCGATCCGGTCGGCGAGCCGGAACGCCTCGTCGATGTCGTGCGTGACCAGCACGATCGTCGTGCCGAAGCGGCGGCGCACCGCGAGCAGATCCTCCTGCGCCTTCGCACGCAGGATCGGATCGAGCGCGCCGAACGGCTCGTCCATCAACAGCACGTTCGGCTCCGCCGCGAGCGCGCGCGCGACCCCGACTCGCTGCTGCTGTCCGCCGGACAGCTCGTGCGGATACTGGTTCGCATACCGCGTCGGATCGAGCTGCAAGGCCTCGAGGAGCTCGGCGGTGCGCGCCGCGATGCGCGCGTCGCTCCACCCGAGGAGTCGCGGCACGGTCGCGATGTTCTGCGCGACGGTGCGGTGCGGGAACAGGCCGTTGCCCTGGATCACGTAGCCGATCCGCCGGCGCAAGCGGTGCGGCGGCTCCTCGGCGGTGTCCCGACCGTCGATCCGCACCCGGCCCGCCGACGGCTCCACCAGCCGGTTGATCATCCGCAGCAGCGTCGACTTCCCCGATCCCGAGGTGCCGACGATCGCGGTGATCGAGTCGCGCTCGACGGTCATCGAGACCGCGTCGACGACGGTCGTCGATCCGTAGCGCTTGGTCAAACCCTCCAGCACGATCATCGCTTCGCCCCTCCGACGACTTCGATCAGCGCGTCGAGCACCACCGAGGAAGCGATCGCGAGCGCGACCGTCGGCAGCGCGCCGAGCAGCACGAGGTCGATCGCGGTCTCACCGATCCCCTGGAACACGAACGTACCGAGCCCCCCCGCGCCGATCAGCGCGGCGACGGTCACGAGTCCGATGTTCTGCACCAGCACGATCCGCACCCCGGTGAGGATCACCGGCAACGCGAGTGGCCACTCGATGCGGGCGAGCACCTCGCCGCGCGTCAACCCCATCCCGCGGGCCGCCTCGACCGCGGCCGGCGACACGCGCGCGAGTCCGGCGACCGTGTTCGCGACGATCGGCAACAGCGAGTACCCGAACAGCGCGACCAGCGCGGGCGCCGCGCCGATGCCTGCGACTCCGAGCCGCGCGGCGAGCGGCACCGCCGCAGCGAGCGCGCCGAGCGGCGCCATCAGGATCCCGAACAGCGCGATCGACGGGACCGTCTGCACGAAATTCAGCGATCCGAGCACGCCGGCGCGCAGGCGCGGCACGCGGTGGCAGAGCACCCCGAGCGGCAAGCCGGCGAGCAGGGCCGCGGCGAGCGAGCCGAACGCGAGTTCGACGTGCCGTCGCGCCTCGAACGCGAAACGCCCGGCATTGCTGCGGTACTCGCGCATCACCGACAGATGGTCGAAGCTGCCGTGCGCGAGCGCCGCGAGCGCGACCGCGAAGAACCCGGCGAGCAACAGTACCCGCATCCCCGGGCCGGGTCGAAGCCGCGTCAGCGCGTCGCTCGCGAGCAGCCCGAGCGCGACCAGCGCGACCCAGCAGCCGGCGCCGGGCGCGATCCGCACGATCAGGTCACCGGCCGGCGTGAACGCGTTCCCGGCCGCGGCGGCCCCGAGCGCGACCGCCGCGAACGCGCCGAGGCTCGCGGCGAGCCGCAGCAGCGGGTTCGCGACGAACACCGCGACGAGTCCGGCGACCGCGGCCGCGCCGACGACCGCCGCCGCGGTCGCGCCGTGCAGCGCGACCAGGATCCCGAGCGGCACGCCCGGGACGATCCGGTTCGGCTCGAACTCGATGAACGGCGCGCCGGCGAGCGCCGCGCCGCCCGCGATCGCGAGCAGCGCGCCCAGTCGGTCGATCCGCCAGGACGCCCGCATTCAGCGCGCGAGCCCGGTCGCCGCGAGATAGTCCGCCGCGACCGATCGGGCGGATTCGCCGTCGATCTGCACGCGGGCGTTCAGCGCGCGCAGCGTATCGCCGTCGAGACTGCGCATCAGCGGCCGAAGCAACGCGCGGATCTGCGGGTAGCGCGCGAGCACCGCCGCGCGGATGATCGGCACCGGCGCGTAGATCGGCTCCGCGTGCCGATCGTCCGCGAGCAGCACCAGGTTCGCCGCGACGATGCCGCCGTCGGTGCCGTAGACCATCGCGGTGTTGGTGTGGTCGGTGCCCGCGGCCGCGGCGGCGATCGTCGCCGCGGTCTCGCCGCCGGACAAGACGATCATCTGGTTCGACCGCAGATGGAATCGGTACGCGCGCTCGAGCCCCGCGAGCGTGCCGCCGTTCGCGAATTCCGCGGAGCACGCGAGCACCACGTCGCCGCCGTGCCGGACCCAGCGTCCGAAATCGCTCATGGTGCGCAGCCGATGCGCGGTCGCGACGTCACGACGGACCGCGAGCGCCCAGGCGTCGTCCGCGGGCGCCGGCGTGAGCCAGACGATCCGATGGGCGGCGTAGTCGAGCGCCGCGCCGAGCCGATAGCCCGCCCGCAGGTGCTGCCAGGCCGGATTCGTCGGCTGATTGAAGAAGAATGCGGCGTCGCCGGTGTACTCGACGTACAGGTCGATCTCGCCCGAGAGCAGCGCCTCGCGCAGGACCGGCGTCGTGCCGAGTCGCATCCGGTCGACGGTCGGGATCCCGTGCGCGTTCAGCCGCAGGCGGATCATCTGCCCGATCAGCGCCGACTCGCTCGAGAGCTTCGAGGACACGACGACCGCGCCCCGGGCGGGCGCCGTCGCGAGCAGAGCCAGCAGAATCCCCGTTCGCAGCTGCCGAAACATCCTCACCGCGTCCCCCCGGGCACGCCGCCGCGCGACCTACACGGTGTCCGCGGATCCGGCGCGCGTCAAGTCCGATCGATGCGCCCGCAGGTAGTCGACGAACGCCCGCAGCGGCGCGGGAACCGGGTTACGGCTCGCGAAAACCAGGAAATAGCCAGCCCACGGCGGTGCCCAGTCCTCGAGCACCGGCAACAGCTCGCCGCGGGCGAGATGCGGCTGCACGTAGGCCTCGACCGTGTAGCCGATCCCGACGCCGTCGAGCATCGCGCGGACCGCCAGATCCACGGTGTTCACGATCAGGTTGCCGCGCACGTCGATGTCGAGTTCCTGGCGGCCCTTCTTGAAGTGCCACCGGGAGATCTCGTCGGGAGAGCGCCGGTAGCGGACGCAATTGTGGGTCACGAGGTCCTGCGGCGCCGCGGGCGGCGGGCGCTGCGCGAGGTAGCTCGGCGCGGCGACGGTGAGGATCCGCGAGTTCGGGAACAGGCGCACGACGGTCATGTCCTGCGCGATCCACCGGCCGTAGCGGATTCCGGCGTCGTACCGCCCCTTCGCGATGTCCTGACGCATGTCGTCCGACACCACGACGTCGACCTCGATCGCGGGGTATGCCGCGAGGAAGCGCCCGAGGAGCGGCGCCAGCATCAGCTGCGCGGGCACGGTCGACACGCTGAGACGCAGCCGCCCGGCGGGCGTGTCGCGGAATTCGTTGACCGCCTCGATCGCGGTCGCGATCTCCTCGATCGCCGGGCGCACCCGCGCGAGCAGGCGCTCGCCGGCCTCGGTCAGCGACACGCTGCGCGTCGTCCGGTTGAACAGACGCACCCCGAGCCGCTCCTCGAGACCCCCGATCGCCGAGCTCAACGTCGACGGCGCGAGGCGCAGCGACCGCGCCGCGCTCGCGAAGCCCGCGTGGCGGGCGACGGCGACGAAACATTCCATCTGGGCGTAGGCGGTACCTCGCATCATTCGACTCCATCAAATAATGTATTCGAATTATATGGTGTTTATCAAAGAATGGGGCTGCCGTATCATGGGCGCCGTTCTCCCCAGGAATCCATCGACGATGAGCGACGTATACACGGAGCGCGGCGCGGGCTGGTTCGCCCGGCACCGCGGCTGGCTGATGATCGGCGTCCCGCTGATCATGCTGATCGTGGGGGTGTGGATCACGCTCGCGTTGGCGCGCTACCAGAGCACCGACGACGCGTACGTGCGCGCCGCGAGGGTGGCGATCAGCACGAACGTGTCGGCCCGCGTCGCGAGCGTCGACGTGAAGGACAACCAGCCGGTGCGGCGCGGCCAGGTGTTGTTCCGCCTCGAGGACAAGCGCTTCCTGATCGCCGAACGCGACGCGGCAGCCCGGCTCGCCGCGACCCGTCTGCAGGTCGGCGCGCTGAAGGCGAGCTACCGGCAACGCCTCGCGGACCTCACGGCCGCGCGCGACGAGCTCTCGTACCAGAAGCGCGAATACGCGCGGCAGCAGCGCCTCGCGGCGAGCGGGATCGCATCGCGCGCCCAGCTCGACAAGGCCTCCCAGGCACTGCAGGCGGCCGAACAGGCGGTCGAGTCGCGCCAGCAGGAAGCGGCGACGGTGCTCGCGAGCCTCGGCGGCCGACCGGACATCGCGACCGACGACCATCCGCTGGTGCGCGAGGCCCGCGCGGCGCTCGACCGGGCCGAGCTCGAGATCTCCTACACGACCGTGACCGCGCCGATCGACGGCATCGTGACCCAGGTCGACCGGCTCCAGCCCGGCGACTACGTGACCGCGGCGACCCCGGTGTTCGCGCTGGTCTCGGACCGCGACGTCTGGATCACCGCGAACTTCAAGGAGACCGCGCTGACCCACATGCGCGCGGGCCAGCCCGTGCGCGTCGAGATCGACGCGTGGCCGAACCGGCCGCTGCGCGGCACCCTCGCGAGCGTGAGCCCGGGGACCGGTGCGGCGTTCTCGCTGCTGCCGCCGGAGAACGCGACCGGCAACTGGGTCAAGGTCGTGCAGCGCGTGCCGGTTCGGATCCGCCTCGACGACACGCGGGGCCTGCCCCTGCACGATGGCCTGAGCGCGACCGTGCGGGTCGATACCGGCTACCGTCCCTCGCTGCTCGCCGAGTTCCGATGAGCCCAGGTCCCGCCGTGAACCGCGGCGTGATCACCGTCTCGGTGATGCTCGCGACGATCATGCAGGCGCTCGACACGACGATCGCGAACGTCGCGCTGCCGCACATGCAGGGCACGCTGTCCGGGACCCAGGACCAGATGACCTGGGTGCTCACCTCGTACATCGTCGCCGCGGCGATCACGATCCCGTTCACCGGCTGGCTCGCGACCCGGATCGATCGCAAGACCGTGTTCCTGGTGTCGGTCGCCGGATTCACCGTGGCCTCGGCGCTGTGCGGACTCGCGCAGAACATCACCGAGATCGTGCTGTGCCGCCTGCTGCAGGGGATCTGCGGCGCGGCGCTCGTGCCCTTGTCGCAGGCGGTGCTGTTCGACATCAACCCGCGCGAGCTGCACGGCCGGGCGATGGCGACCTGGGGCGTCGGCGTGACGCTCGGCCCGATCCTCGGACCCGCGCTCGGCGGGTGGCTGACCGAGAACTACTCGTGGCGCTGGGTGTTCTACATCAACGTGCCGATCGGCATCCTCGCGTTCCTCGGCCTGATGATCTACCTGCCGGCACGCAAGGAAAACCGCGCGCGGCCATTCGATTTCTTCGGTTTCGTGACCCTGAGCGCCGCGATGGGCGCACTGCAGATCGTGATGGATCGCGGCCAGCTCAAGGACTGGTTCTCCTCGCCGGAGATCGTCGCCGAAACGATCGTCTGTGGGCTCGCACTGTACCTGTTCCTCGTGCACATGCTGACCCACGAGCACCCGTTCATCAACCGGGCGCTGTTCAAGGACGCGAACTTCGTCGCGAGCAACGTATTCATCTTCGTCGTCGGCGTCGTGCTGTTCGCGACGCTCGCGTTGCTGCCGCCGATGCTGCAGGACCTGATGAACTATCCGGTCGTGACCACGGGACTCGTGACCGCGCCGCGCGGGATCGGCACCTTGTTCGCGATGATCATCGTCGGCCGCCTGGTCGGGCGCGTCGACGCGCGGCTGCTGATGGCAACCGGCCTCGCAGTGACGACGATCTCGGCGTGGCAGATGACGCAGTTCTCGCTGACGATGAACAGCCGGCCGATCATCGTGTCCGGGATCCTGCAGGGCTTCGGCGTCGGCTTCGTCTATGTGCCGCTCAGCACGGCGGCGTTCGCGACCCTGGCCGAACGCTTCCGGACCGAGGGCACCGCGTTCTTCAATCTGCTGCGCAACCTCGGCAGCAGCATCGGGATCTCGGCGGTGCAGACCCTGCTCACGCGCAACACCCAGACCGTGCACTCGAGCCTCGCCGCCCACCTGACGCCGTTCGTCGCGGCGACGAATCCGGCGCTCGGCGCGGCGGCCGCGAGCGAAGCGGGGCTCGCGGCGCTGAACGCGGAGGTCACGCGCCAGGCGGCCATGGTCGCCTACGTCGACGATTTCAAGCTGATCATGTGGATGACGATCGCGTTGATCCCGTTCCTGCTGCTGCTGCGACGCGGAGGCCCCGCCGCCGCCGGCGAGACGGTCGCCGCGATGGAGTGACCCTGATGACGCGACGCCCTCCTCGATCCGACTCCCGTACGAACCGCCTCCCGCGAACCGCCGTCGTCGCGCGAACCGCGGTCATCGCGCTCTGCGCGGGCGCCGCGCTCGCGGCCTGCACCGCCGGCCCGGATTTCTCGCCGCCCGCGCCGCCGGCGGTCGCAAGCTTCACCGCCCGCGGCGACCGGATCGCCACGCCGAGCCAGCGCACCGTGCCCGGGACGACGGTCCCCGCGACCTGGTGGACCGCGTTCGGCTG
>JAJXYU010000065.1 GCA_021780395.1 Pseudomonadota bacterium | reverse complement strand
GACGAGCCCGTACGCGACCGCGCGCGTGGTCGTCGCGGCGACCTCGAGGTACGGATCGACGCGGCCGCCGACGATCCGGTCGAGGGCGCGCCGGCCGCTGCGCGCGAGCGCGCCGGCGTCGCGGTACCCGAAGAACGCCGTCATCAAGGTCACCAGCAGTTCCGAGGCGCCGCGTCCGACCCGACCGAGCACCGACGTGATCTGCAACGTCGAGCGCCGCATCCAGATGCCGATCTCGCGGCTGATCGCGGCCGGTTCCGCCCGCCAGTGCGCGACCTGGCGCTGCAATTCGTCGCCGAGCCACGGGATCGAGCGCAGTGACTGCGGCAGCGGACGGCCGTTCGCCGCCGCGGTCGAGAGCGCCTGGAAGGCAATCCGGCTCTCGTCGGTGACCGCCTTGATCAACCACAGGGCGGGCAACACGAGCGCTGCGGTGACCAGCAGCACCATCGCGAGCGCGGCGAGCGTCCGGAAGCGCCCGAACGGCCGGCGCACGATCCGATACACCGGCCACGTCACGTAGCACAGGACCGCCGACCAAGCGACCGGCGCGAGGAACGGGCGCAACACCATTACGCACGCGAGCGCGAGCGCCGCGATCAGCAGAGCGAATGCGAGGCGCTTGGGCTCCAAAGCCATCCGTTTCGCGTGCCGTGTCCGAAGTCCGCCACGTCGCGTTCATTGTCGCGCAAAATCGATCGAGCCGCGCCGCCGGCATTCGCTTAGTCGTCTACGCGGATTCGCGGGTGGGTTTCCCCTCGCGCGGCCTTGCTTCGCCGCCCCCGGCGGCACGAAGATGCCCGACAGGATGATGGAGCGCCCGGCCGTGCCTATCGGAAGCGACGAATCGGACGAGCTCGGCGGTCTCACCGCCGCAGCGGCCGCGGCCAGACTCCGCAAGGACGGGTACAACGAGCTGCCATCGGCGGACCACCGCAACCTCGTGCGGATCTTCCTCGAGGTGCTGCGACAGCCGATGTTCGCGCTGTTGCTCGCCGGCGGCGCGGTGTACCTGTTGCTCGGCGATCGCGTCGAGGCGTCGATCCTGCTGATCTTCGCGTCCCTGTCCGTGTCGATCACGATCGTGCAGGAGTCGCGCACCGAACGGGTGCTCGAGACGCTGCGCAATCTCGCGAGCCCGCGCGCGATCGTGATTCGCGATGGCCGGCGGATGCAGATCGCGGGGCGTGAAGTCGTCGCCGGCGATCTGATGGTCGTCACCGAGGGAGACCGCGTGTCGGCCGACGCCCGCTTGCTCACCGCGGAGGATCTGCTGGTCGACGAGTCGTTGCTGACCGGCGAATCCGTGCCGGTTCGCAAGTCCGCGCGTGCCCTCGACGCCGGCGCCGAGCCGCGGCGGGACGCGCCCGGCGGCGACGATTCGCCGCAACTGTACGCGGGCACGTTGATCGTCCGCGGCACCGGGCAGGCGCGCGTGCAGGCGACCGGTGCCCGCAGCGAAATGGGCAAGATCGGTCACGCGCTGCGCGGGATCGAGATGGAGCCGGCGCATCTGCAACAGCAGCTGCGCTGGCTGATCCGGGATTTCGCGATCGTCGGCGCGGTCGCGGGCGGCCTGGTCGTCGTACTTTTCGGGTCGTTGCGCGGGTCGTGGTTGAACGCGCTGCTCGCCGGCATCGCGATCGGCATGTCGCTGCTGCCGGAAGAATTCCCGATGGTGATCGCGGTATTCATGGCGATGGGCGCCTGGCGGATCTCGCGCGCGCGGGTGCTCACGCGGCACGCCGCCGCGATCGAGACGCTCGGGGCGACGACGGTGCTGTGCACCGACAAGACCGGGACCTTGACGCAGAACCGCATGAGCGTCGCCGCGATCGTCGCGCCGGATGCGAGCTGGCGCGCGGGGGATCCGGTCCCGCCGCCCGAGCCGGTGCGCCGGACCTTGCGTGTCGCGCTGCTGGCGAGCGCGCGCGAGCCGGTCGATCCGATGGACGTCGCGGTGCACGCGCTCGCGCGCGAGGACGGCGGGTCCGTGCCGGCCGCGTCCCGTTACGTCCGCTCCTACGGGCTGCGGCCGGACCTGTTCGTGGTCGCGAACGTGCTGCGCGGCGACGACGGCCGGTTCGTCGTGCACGCGAAGGGCGCGGTCGAGGCGATCGTGTCGCTGTGCCGCCTGTCCGAGGGGCGTGCCCGCGCGATCGGCACGGTGGTCGACGCGCTCGGCGGATCCGGTGTCCGCGTGCTCGCGGTCGCCGAAGCCGTTCTCGACCCCAAGCTCGGCGCCGACGCGTTGCCCGACTCGCCGCGGGGATTCGCGTTCGAGTACGCCGGTCTGCTCGGATTCGCCGATCCGCTGCGCGCCAACGTGCCGGCCGCGGTCGCCGAGTGCCGCTCGGCGGGAATCCGTGTCGTGATGATCACGGGCGACTATCCGGCGACCGCGGTCGCGATTGGGCGCGAGGCGGGTCTCGACACGACGCACGTGCTGACGGCCGATCAGCTCGAAGCCGCCGACGATTCGCGGCTTGCGACCTTGGTCGAGCAGACCAACGTGTTCGCGAGGATCCGTCCGGCGGACAAGCTGCGCATCGTGCAGAGCCTGAAGGCGGCGGGGGAGATCGTCGCGATGACCGGCGACGGCGTGAACGACGCCCCGGCGATCAAGGCGGCGCACATCGGAATCGCGATGGGCGGCCGCGGCACCGACGTGGCGCGCGAAGCGTCGTCGATCGTGCTGTTGGACGACGACTTCGGCTCGATCGTGCAGACGATACGGCTCGGTCGCAGGATCTACGACAACCTGGTGAAGGCGATCGAGTACATCGTCGCCGTGCACATCCCGATCGCGGGACTCGCGATCTTGCCCCTGCTCCTCGGCTTGCCGCTCGTGCTGTCGCCGATCCACATCGCGTTCCTCGAAATGATCATCGATCCGTCCTGTTCGCTGGTGTTCGAAGCGGAACCGGAAGAGGAGGACGTGATGCGCCGGCCGCCGCGGGATCCGCGCGAACTGCTGCTGCGGCCGCGACGCGTGCTCTGGGCAATCGCCCAGGGCACGGTGTCGTTCCTCCTGCTCGCCGCGCTGCTGGTGACCGGTGCGCGCCTCGGCGTCGCGGCCGAGCGACTGCGCGCGATCGTGTTCGTCGCGCTGGTCGTCGCGAACCTGTCATTGATCCTCGTGAATCGCAGCCTCGACGCGACGCTCATCGGCGCCGTGACCCGCCCGAACCGATCTCTGCGGGTCTTGTTCGGCGCGGTGCTCCTGATGCTCGCGACCGCGGTCGCCTGGAAGCC
>JAJXYU010000349.1 GCA_021780395.1 Pseudomonadota bacterium | reverse complement strand
CGGGGGGTCAGTGCCCCGACGCGAGCCCACCATCGACGGACAGAATGGCACCGGTGGTATAGCTACTCGAGGACGCCGCAAGGTAGAGCATCGCCCCGACCGTCTCACCGGGGACACCGATCCGCCCCATCGGCACGACGTCCGCGACGTAGCGGTAGAGTGCATCGTTGCCGGCCGCGGCATTGTCGCGCTGGATCATCGGCGTATCGATCCAGCCCGGGCAGATTGCATTGACGCGCACGCCGTCCGAGGCCAGCGAAAGCGCCATCATCCGGGTCATCTGAACCAGAGCGCCCTTCGTCGTCGCATAGACGACGGAACCCGGCGGTCCTCCGATCAAGCCCAGGATGGAACTCACATTGACGATCACTCCCCGCGATTTGCGCAGCTCCGGAATCGAAAGCTGCGAGGAAAAAAATGCGGCTTTCAGGTTCAGATCGATCATCCGCTGCCAGTATTCCGGCGAAACGTCCTCGATGGGGCAATCGTCACCGCGACCTGCGTTGTTCACGAGCACGTCGAGTCCGCCGAGGTCCTCGATCGCGTGACGGAGCGCCTTTTCCCGTTCCGATCCGATCGACAGGTCACCGGGTGCCGCCACCAACCTCGCACCGCCGCCCATCTCGCCGATCGCTGTCCTTACCGCCGCCGGGGTTCGGCCGTTGATTGCCACGATCGCACCCGCCGCGTGGAATGCCTCGGCGGCCGCGCGACCGATCCCGGCGGTGCTGCCGGTGACCAGTACCCGTCGCCCCTCAAATCCCAGAAGATCGCTCAAGTGTCCCCCCGGTCGAATTCGTGCTTCGCTACTTGGGTGTCGCCACGTACGCTGCCCGCTGATCCTGGGCGCGGTCGGCCGCATTGACTCCGCCCCAGCTGCCGGCCGCGATGCATCCGCCGTCGTTCACGAGAACGGTTCCCGTGCAGTAACCGGCGTCCTCCGATGCCAGATAGAGTATCGAGGAGGCACATTCGCGCACCGTGCCAGCGCGTCCGAGTGGCGTCGCCCGATTGATGAATGCATGCACCTGTCCGCTGGTCGCGGCGTTCTCCGCCTGGATCATCGGGGTGTCGATGTAGCCGGGGCAGACGGCGTTGACCCGCACGCCGTGCGGCGCCAATTCGATGGCGAGGCCTCGTGTCATGTTGACGAGCCCGCCTTTGGAGATCGCGTAGACGAAGCTGTCGGACGGCCCACCGGCAAGTCCTGCCACCGACGCGACCATCACGACGTTGCCTCGCGACCGTCGCAACGCGGGAAGCGCGAACTGCGTGCAAAACAGCGGTGCTCGCAGGTTGACGGCGAGCACCCGGTCCCAGTGCTCCTCGGTCACGTCCATCACATAGCTCAGCGGACAGATCCCGGCGTTGTTGACCAGCACGTCCAGTCCGTCCATTCGCGCGATCGCCTCGGTGACGACGTCTCGACAGCCATCGACGGTACTGACGTCTCCCGGCACCGGCAGGGCGCGGGTGCAAGCCAGCTCCGAGACCGCCTGGTTGACCGCACTCTCGCTTCGACCGTTGATCGCGACCGTCGCACCGGCCGCGAGAAACATCTCCGCCGTGCCTCGCCCGATCCCCATGGTGCTTCCGGTGACCAGCACGCGTTTTCCCGAGAACTCCATTCGTTGCTCCGTGTGTGAGTCGAGGCCCGAGGCGAGCGAGATTCAGTATTGCACAGCCATTACCCGACAGAATTCCGAGGCACGTCGAGATGCTCAAAATGGACAACGTGTTCGAGGACGGCACGCGTCGGCGCTCTCATCCGTGTTGCGCGAGCCGGGCGCGCGGCATCACGGCGCGACCTTTGAGCCGCCCGGCAGTCACCTCGAGTCAAATGACGCTCCGTTCCCGAAGCGCCGCCAACCGGGCGTCGTCGATTTCGAGCAGCTCTCTCAGTACGGCGTCGGTGTGCTCGCCGAGCATCGGCGGCGCCGAATAGTGGGTGACAGGGGTATCCGAGAACCGAATGGGATTGGCGATCAGCGCGACCGTCCCGGACTCCGGGTGGGCGACGTTTACGACCATTTCACGGTCTCGAACCTGCGGATCGTCGAACACGTCCGGCAATTCGTTCACGGGTCCGCTGGGAATATCCGCCCGGTCCAGGAGCTCGAGCCAATGACCTTTCGGTCGCGACAGGAACATCGGGTCCAGGATCGACGACAGTGCCTCCCGGTTCTCGATTCGCGCGGTGGCGAACCGGAAGCGTGGATCCGCGAACAGCGGCTCTCGGTCGATCGCCGTACAGAAGCGACGCCACTGGAGGTCATTACCCACCGTCAGCACGATCAACCCATCCGCGCATCGAAACGCGCCCGACGGCGACCCGCCGGCGCCGACATTGCCCTTTCTCGCGGACGCGCGTCCCGAGATGAGATATTGCATCCCCCGGTGACTGAGGGTCGCCACCATCGAATCCATCAACGCGACGTCGATATACTGTCCGCGGCCATCAGGGCGACTGTGACGGTGGATGACCGCTGCCAGAATCGCCGTCGTCGCATAGTGGCTGGTGAGAATGTCGACGATACTGAGCCCGCTGCGCATCGGCCCACCACCGGGAAGGCCGTCCGGCGCACCGGTGACGGCCATGTGCCCGCCGGCAGCCTGAAATATCGCGTCATAACCGGGGCGATGCGCTTGCGGTCCGGTCTGTCCGTAACCGGTAATCGACAGATAGATGATGCGCGGATTCACCGCCGCAATGGACGCGTAGTCGAGCTGGTATTCGGCGAGTTTTCCGACCCGAAAGTTCTCGACGACAATGTCGCATTGCCGGGCGAGACCACGAATGATCTCCTGTCCTTCCTTGCAGGACAGGTCTACGGTGACCGATCGCTTGTTTCGATTGGCGGACAGGTAGAAGCCCGACTCGCGTGTCGCCCGACCGTCAACCGCCTTGAGAAACGGGGGACCGTAATTTCGTGAATCGTCTCCCGCGCCCGGCTTCTCGATCTTGATCACGTCTGCACCGAGATCGCCGAGCATCTGAGCGACCAAGGGTCCCGCCAGCACTCGGCTGAGATCGAGGACGCGGAAGCCATCGAGCGGAAGAGTCATGTGCTATCGATCTCCCTCGATCAATCAACGGGAACGCCGCGTTTCCCGATGGATACGCCGGGCAGCATGCGCGCCGTCGCTCTCACGACGCGTCCGTTCCCGGTCGCGATCCCGCCCGCTCGAGACGCGCGATCGTCTCGCGCTTGATGCGCTTCGCGAGCGACCAGCGATGCACTTCGCTCGGTCCATCGTAGATCCGGAAC
>JAJXYU010000307.1 GCA_021780395.1 Pseudomonadota bacterium | reverse complement strand
CGAAGGAATCGTTCCCGCGATCGACGGCGGTGCGATCGGCGCGAGCGCGCGGCTCGGCATCTACCGTAACGCGATCGCCGCGACCCGGCTGCGCGCCCTGGAAGATACGTTTCCCGCGGTGCTCGCGCTCGTCGGTGCCCCGTTCTTCGAACGGCTCGCGGTTCGCTACTCGGACCTCAACCCCTCGCGCAGCGGCGATCTGTGCGACTACGGCGCGCGGTTTCCGCAATTCATCGAAGGGTCCCCCGAGGCGATCGAACCGGTCCCGTATCTCGCCGACATCGCAAATCTCGAATGGCTGCGGCAGGAGGCCGCGCTCGCGGCCGACGCGGTACCCGCGCCGGACCCTCGATGGTGCCTCACGGCGGCCGTCGATCCGCGACGCCTGCGCGCGACGCTGCACCCGAGTCTGCGTTCGATTCGCAGCGCATTCCCGGTGTTCGCGATCCATCGCTGGTGCGACACGCCGGCGGCGCCGGCGCCACGGCTCGACGACGGCCCCGAGTGCGGTTTGATCTGGCGCGCGGACGGCGAGGTCGCCGAGACCGCGATCCACCCGGCAAGCCACGCGTTCGTCGAAGCCTTGCGCGGGGGCGGCACGCTCGCGGACGCCGCGGCGGCCGGCGAATCGCAAGATGAGCTCTTTCACTTGCGCGACTGCCTCGACGGCCTGCTCGATCGCGGGTTGATCGTCGATTTCACCCCCCGAGCGAGGAACCCCTGATGCGTCCACTCGACCGATGCCTCCCGATGGTCGACCGCTTCGCGCAATACGCCGCGTCGATCGAGCCGGTCGCGCTGCTGCTGCTTCGATGGTGGGTCGCCATGGCGTTCTGGAAGGCTGGGGTCGTGAAGTTCGCCGATCCGAGCGGCACCGCGTACCTCTTCAGCGACGTCTATCACGTGCCGCTGCTCCCGCCGGCGTTCGCGGCGTTCCTCGGCACCTGGATCGAGTTGATCGTGCCGTGGTTCCTCGGTCTCGGCATCCTCGCTCGTCCGACCGCGATCTTCCTGTTCATCTACAACCTGATCTGCGTGATCTCCTACCCCGACCTCTGGCCGCACGGGTTCTGGCACGGCCTCGTCGGCCACGATTTCACCGATCACAAGATCTGGGGAATGATGCTGCTGATCGTGATCGCCCGCGGCGCGGGCACGCTGTCGATCGACACGGCGCTGGCTGGATTGCGCCGCCGGCACCCGGCCGGGTGACCTCGGCGTGCCGGGGCCTCGAAAGGCTCGTCCGGCCTGGGCGCGGTGCGCGCCGCTCGCGACGCTTCAGCCGCGGCGGAACACCAGCGTCGCGTTGGTGCCACCGAAGCCGAAGCTGTTCGACATCACGGTGTCGATCCGACGACGTTCCGTCGCGCGCAGGATCGGAAAGCCGGCGCACGCCTCGTCGAGCGTGTCGATATTCGCCGAACCCGCGACGAAGCCGTCGCGCATCATCAGCAGGCAATAGATCGCTTCCTGCACGCCGGCCGCGCCAAGCGAGTGCCCCGTCAGGGATTTCGTGGACGAGATCGGCGGCACCGACGCGCCGAAGGCGTCGCGCACCGCCTTGAGTTCGATCACGTCGCCGAGCGGCGTCGATGTGCCATGCGTGTTCAGATAGTCGATCGAACCACCTGGCAGGCCCTCGAGCGCTTGCCGCATGCAGCGAGTCGCGCCCTCGCCCGACGGTTGCACCATGTCCTGACCGTCGGCGCTGACTCCGTAGCCCACGAGTTCGGCATGGATCCGCGCGTTGCGTGCCTGCGCATGTTCCAGCGACTCCAGCACGATCATGCCGCCACCGCCCGCGATCACGAAGCCGTCGCGCTGCGCGTCGTACGCACGCGACGCGGACTGCGGTGAGTCGTTGCGCGACGAGGACAGCGCGCCCATCGCGTCGAACAGGCAGGTCAGCGACCAGTGTTCTTCCTCGCCGCCGCCGCAGAACATCACGTCCTGGTTCCCCCAGCGGATCTGCTCGGCCGCGACGCCGATGCAATGAGCGCTGGTGGCGCACGCGGAGGTCACCGAGAAACTCACGCCCTTGATCTTGAAGCTCGTCGCGAGGCAGGCGGCGACCGTGCTGCACATCGTGCGCGGAACGCGGGTCGCGCCGACTTTGCGGATGCCGCGCTCGCGCAGCAGATCCGCCGCCTCGACGAGGTTCGCCGGCGAGCCGCCGCCGGTGCCGGCGATCAGTCCGGTGCGCACGTGGCTGATCTGCGACTCGGCGAGACCGGCATCGGCGATCGCCGCCTTCATCGAGATGGCCGCGTAGGCCGCGGCATCGCCCATGAACCGCAGATCGCGCCGGTCGAGGTGTTCCTCGAGCGCGATCTCGGGCACTCCGGCCACTTGGCTGCGCAGGCCCAGTTCGGCGTATTGGGGCATCGCGCGAATGCCGGATCGACCCTCGGCGAGCGCGGCGCTCACCGTGTCGAGGTCGTTGCCAAGGCAGGAGACGATTCCCATTCCAGTGACGACGACGCGGCGCATCAGGCGCTTTCCCCCGATCCGGACGGCTGCAGCATGGTGGTACCCTCGAACAGGCCGACCCGGAGGCCGGTCGCCGTGTAGATCTTCTGCCCATCCGCCGCGAGCGACGCATCCGCCGTCGCCATGATGATCCGGCGGGTGATCACCCGCTTGATGTCGATCTGATAGCTGACGGTCTTCACGTTCGGCTGGACCTGGCCAAAAAAGCGGACGTCATCGACGCCGAGCGCGCGTCCCAATCCGCGATGCCCGCTCCAGGCCAGGAAAAAGCCGATCAGCTGCCACATCGCATCGAGTCCGAGGCAGCCCGGCATCACCGGATCGCCCGGGAAATGACAGGCGAAGAACCACAACGAGGGATTGATGTCGAATTCCGCGCGCAGCTCGCCCTGGCCGAACGCGCCGCCGGTCGCCGATATCCAGGTGATGCGATCGACCATGCGCATCGGTCCGCTCGGCAGTCGCGGCGTATTGGGGCCGAAGAGCTTTCCCTCGCCGCAGGCGATCAGCTCCTCGAGGGAGTATTGCGACTGCGATTGCGCCCGCTCGGCCGCGGTGGCGCCCGTCTTGTTCGCGCTGGAGTCCGACATCGGCAGGATACTTTTGGAAATCTCGCGTAGATTCCGAGGGTTGGCCGTCGACAATGCTGACCCAAATCAGTTCTACGCCTGGTCTGGAACGGATCGCCGAGCCACGGAGTGGTCTCGCGTCCGACGTCATGCGTTATCGTCCGGCCGCCTTTTTAGCACGGAGCGGGCTGCGACGCACTCACTTTCCGGCTTGGACC
>JAJXYU010000233.1 GCA_021780395.1 Pseudomonadota bacterium | reverse complement strand
CAGCGCCGCGCGCGACGCCACCGGCTCGCTCTGGCGGCTCGCCCAGGCGCCGAGGCGGCTCTGCCAGGGGCGCGATCGGAAGTAACGGTCGTTGTCGGCGGCCGGCAAGCGCTCGACGCGGCCTTCCGCGCGCACCTGCCGATGGCGATGGTCCCAGTGGAACACGATCGCGGCATACGGATTCGCATCGAGTTCGCGGCCTTTTCGCGACCGGTAGTTCGTGTAGAAAGACAGGGTCCCCGCGCCGGGGTCGATGTCCTTGCACAGCACGACGCGCGCCGACGGCCGTCCTTCGGCATCGGCGGTCGCGAGCACCATCGCGTTCGGGTTGGGGACCGCGGCATCGCGCTCGGCGTCGCGCAGCCAGTCCGCGACGACCGCGAGCGGGTTACCGGGCAAGGGATCGGGTAGAGTTTCCATGGCGGGATGGTATAGGGTCCGGGGCCCGTGCGTCACGCGCGCGGGCACCTTGTGGTCGCCGCAGGCGATCGCTAAAAGGAATGAAAACGGCGCCGCGGCCAGCGCGGCGCTTCAACGAGGAAGCGACCGGGATGACACTGGACGAATTGCGCGAGGCGCTCAGCGGGATCGACGCCGAGCTCGTGGCGTTGGTGGCGCGCCGTCAGGCGCTCAGCGAGCAGGTGGCGGCCGTCAAACGGGCGTCAGGGCGGCCGACCCGGGACTTCGGGCGCGAGCGCGAGGTGATCTTGCGGGGACGCGAAGCGGCGGAGCGGGCGCGGGTGTCGCCGGATCTCGTCGAGTCCCTCCTGCGGCTGTTGATCGAGTCCTCGCTCACGACGCAGGAGCGCGCCCGGGTCGCGGCGCAGGCCCAGGGTAGCGGCAAGCGCGCGCTCGTGATCGGCGGCCGGGGCAAGATGGGCGGCTGGTTCGCGGATTTTCTCGCGTCGCAGGGATTTCGCGTCGCGATCGCCGACCCTGCCGGCGCCGACCCGCCGTTCGACTTCGTCCCCGACTGGCGTGCCGATCCGCTGGAGCAGGACCTGATCGTGCTCGCGACGCCGCTCGGCGTGACCGCGGGGCTCCTGCGCGAACTCGCCGAGCGCGCGCCGCGCGGCGTGATCTTCGATCTCGGCAGTCTGAAGACGCCATTGCGTGCGGGCCTCGACGCGTTGATCCGCGCGGGTTGCCGTGCGACGTCGATCCATCCGATGTTCGGTCCCGACACCGGGCTCCTGTCGGGCCGGCACGTGATCTTCATCGATCTGGGCAACGAGGACGCGTTGCGCGAAGCGCAGGCGCTGTTCGCGCCGACGATGGCCGAGCGGGTGGTGATGAGCCTCGACGAGCACGATCGCCTGATCGCGTACGTGCTGGGATTGTCGCACGCGCTGAACATCGCCTTCTTCACGGCGCTTGCGGAGAGCGGCGAGGCGGCGCCGCGGCTCGCGCGGCTGTCGAGCACGACGTTCGACGCGCAGCTCGACGTCGCCAGCCGGGTGGCGGTCGAGAGTCCCGATCTGTATTTCGAGATCCAGAGCTTGAACGATTACGGCGGCGAATCGCTCCTCGCGCTTCGCAAGGCGGTCGAGAAGCTGATCGCCGCGGTTGCGGGCGGCGACTCGGCCGGTTTCGCCGCGCTGATGGACCGTGGACGGGCGTATTTCGACGTGCGTGCCGCGTCTCGTGCCGGTTGAGACCGTGCCCGAGGAAGCCCCGTCGCCGGAAGTCGAGGAGCTGCGCCGCCGGCTCGCCGAATTGACGGCCGAGGCCGTCCAGAACGCGGCGATCCTGAAGCGCACCCAGGAGCGGGAGTTGAACCTCCTACGGGCCGACACGTTGCCGCTGCTGCTCCACGAGAGCGTGGACGGGTTGCGCGCGTCCTTCGGCCTGGAAGCGGTGAGTCTGGTGCTGCTCGATCCGCAGCATGAGATCCGCCATCTCCTGGTCGCCGGTGGCGATCGTCCCGAGGAATTCCGACAGGTGTCGTTCGTCGACTCGCTCGTCGGTCTCGCGCCGCAGCTGACGGGCTCGCTGACGCCCTGGCTCGGGCCGTTCGTCGCGGCCGACCACCGTCTGTTGTTTCCGGTCGCGGGTGAGCTGCGCAGCATTGCGCTGGTCGCCCTGCCGCGCAAAGACCGGGCAATCGGCGCGCTGTGCTTCGGGAGTCGCGATCCGGCCCGATTCACGCGACACCACGCCACGGATTTTCTCGGGCACCTGGGTGCGATCGCCGGCCTGTGCATCGAGAATGCGATCAATCGGGCGCGGCTGCTGCGGGCCGGGATCACCGATTTCCTGACCGGCTGGCACAACCGTCGCTATCTACAACAGCGGATCAAGGAAGAACTCGGGCGCGCGCAGCGGCGCAGCGGTTCGGTCGCTTGCTTGATGATCGACATCGATCGCTTCAAGGGCATCAACGACGCGTACGGCCACCTGGTCGGCGATCAGGCGCTGCGGGAGATCGCCCAGCGGATCGAGGGCCAGATCCGCAGCATGGACACGGCGGCGCGCTTCGGCGGGGACGAGCTCGCCGTGTTGCTGCCGGATGCATCGGTCGCAGAGGCGGTCGCAATGGCAGAGCGAATTCGCAGCACGATCGCCGCAGAAGCCATCACGTTATCGCCAGTTACCAGCAGGGTCGTGACGGTATCGATCGGCGCGGCGGCGCTGGCGCCCGGCCGATATGACAGCGACTTGACCGCACTCGCAAGCCGCTTGCTCGCCGATGCCGATGCCGCGCTCTATCGGGCGAAGGCGCTCGGCCGAAACCGGGTTCAGGCGAGTGCGGGCTGAGCACGCCGGCACCGCCGGCGCGTCGGCGCCGTGCCGTCCGCGGGAGCGCGCCAAATGGGCGCTCGATGTGGAACAATGCGCGATCATGTCGATACAAGCGAAGGTCGACACCGTCGACAAAGACGGATTTCGTACGAACGTCGGCATCGTGCTCACGCGCGAATCCGGGGCGGTGTTCCTCGGTGGCCGCATCGGCGGCCGCGGCTGGCAGTTCCCGCAGGGCGGCGTCAACCGCGGCGAGCGCGTCGAGGACGCGCTGTTCCGGGAACTGAACGAAGAGATCGGTCTCGAGCCGAGCGACGTGCAGGTCCTCGGTTCCACCCGGGGCTGGCTGCGTTACCGCCTGCCCCGACAGTACGTCCGCGATCGCTGCATCGGCCAGAAGCAGCGCTGGTATCTGCTGCGACTGGTCAGCGACGAGTCGCGGCTGCGATTCGATACGACCCCGCAGCCGGAATTCGATCGCTGGCGCTGGGCGGAGTATTGGACGCCGGTGCGCGAGGTGGTGTACTTCAAACGCCGCGTCTACGTCCGCGCACTGCACGAGCTCGGCGCGTTGCTGTTCCCGGGCGGCCTCCCACCGTATCCACAGTGGTGGCCGGAGATCGACTCGGTTTCCTGAGCCCCGCGCCGAGTCAGAACGGCTTCACGATCACCAGCACGACGATCGCGATCAGGAGCAGTGACGGGATCTCGTTGAACACCCGGTACCAGCGGGCGGAGTGGCGATTGCGCCCCTGCGCGAACGCGCGCATCAGGCGGTAACACTGCACATGGTACGCGATCAGCAAGGCGACGCAGCCGAGCTTCGCGTGCAGCCAACCGGCGTGGAGCCAGTACGTTCGCAGCGCCGCCGGCTCGCTCGCGAGCAGCGCAATGCCGAGGACGACCGTGGCCGTCCCGCCGATCGTCATCAACTTGAAGAGCCTGCGCTCCATCGTCTCGAAGCGCGCGAGTCCCGGCGGATCGGTCGTCTCGGTGTGATAGACGAACAGGCGCGGCAGGTAGAACAAGCCGGCGAACCAGGTGACCATCGCAATCACATGAAACGCTTTCAACCACAACATCATCGGCTCCTCGAAGTTGGCGCGGCCGCTGCCTCTCGCGCCACCGCGGCTGCGCGCGCCGGGGACCTCGTCGATCGGCGATCGGCCCGACGCCGTGGGGGCCATGGTCTCACAGAACCGCGGCGGGATCGTGTAATGTCGTGACTCCTCAGGCCCTCGCGGGCCGCTGCAATCGGGGCCGATGGCGGATCCTACGCGCAAGCCGGTCGTTCGCACCCAGGCGCCGAGACGCCGCGCGCTCCTGCTCGGGGCGGCGATCGGCATCGGCGCGCTCGGCGTGTACGGCGTGTTCGAACTGGGCCGCGCAGTCGCCGGCTACGACGTGGTCGAGGCGCAGCGCGACGCCTGGGCCGCGGGCCGGCGGATTCGCGCGCTCGAACGGGAGAATGCGAAGCAGCGTGCCGAGATCGCCGCCGCCGACATCGCCCGCCGGGTCGATCGTGAGAGCGATGCGCAGCTCGAGCGGAACATCGCGGAACTCCAGGGCCAGATCGCTCGGCTCAACCAGAGCCTCGCGTTCTATCGCGGGCTCGTGCAGCCCGACTCGAACGTCAAGGCCAAGGTGCAGCAGATGCAGATCGTTCCGCTGCCGGCGGCGGGACGGTTTCGCCTGAAGTTCACGCTGATGCAGGTCGGTCCGCCGGCCCGCACCGTCGCCGGACGCATCGCGCTCACGTTCCTCGGCCGCCGTGCCGGACGCGATGTCCGTCTGTCGCTCGCACAGGTGTCGCGTGGGCGCGGGGCGAGCTTGCGATACTCGTTCCGTGACTTCCAGAGCTTCGAGGAGATGCTGCGTCTGCCGCCCCACTTCGTGCCCGCGCGCATCGACGTCGTGTTGCGCGACGGCGCGGGCCGGGAGTACCGTCAGGCGTTCCTGTGGCGGACGCAGGGAATGTCCTCGGAAACGGACGGCGCACCCCGCGGGGGGCCACCGGAACGGTGAGCGCCGCGATTTTGCCCCGACGGGTCGCGACGAGTAGAATCGGCGTCATGCAAGAGCTCAATGCGATTTCGGACGCGCCGCCGGCACCGCCGGCGATCTTGGTGTTCACGGATGCCGCGGCCGGCAAGGTCGGGGAGCTGATCCGCGAGGAGGCGAACCCGAACCTGAAGCTGCGGGTGTTCGTCTCCGGCGGTGGTTGTTCGGGCTTTCAATACGGATTCACGTTCGACGAGAACGTCGAGGAAGGCGATTTCCGGATCGACAACGGCGGCGTCACGCTGCTCGTGGATCCGACGAGCGCGCAGTATCTGATGGGTGCCGAGATCGATTACAAGGAAGATCTCGAGGGCGCGCAGTTCGTGATCCGTAATCCGAACGCGAAGACCACCTGCGGCTGCGGTTCGTCGTTCTCGGCGTAAGCTCGAGCCGCCTTCGCGATGACCAGCGGGCGTGCCGTTCCGGACGTGCTCGCGGCCGTCGACCTTGGGTCGAACAGCTTCCACATGGTGGTCGCGCGGCATTCGCACGGCCAGTTGTCGATCCTCGACCGACTACGCGAGACCGTGCGGCTCGCGGCCGGTCTCGACGACGGGGGCCGGCTCGACGAGTCGGCCGTGGACCGCGCGCTGCGATGCCTTGGGCGGTTCGGCGAACGCCTGCGCGCGATGCACGCGGACAGCGTTCGCGTCGTCGGTACCAATGCGCTGCGTCGGGCGCGGCGTAAACGCTGGTTCCTCGAGCGCGCGCGCGCCGCCCTCGGTCACCCGATCGAGATCATTTCCGGGCTGGAGGAGGCGCGCCTGATCTATTCCGGCGTCGCGCACACCAGCCCGTTGACTCCCGACCGGCGCCTGGTCATCGACATCGGCGGCGGCTCGACGGAATTGGTGATCGGCCAGGGCTTCGACCCGATCCTGCTCGAGAGCCTGTCGGTCGGCTGCGTCGGACTCGCGCGCATCTTCGACGATGGCCGGGTCACGCCGAAGCGGCTCGAACGCGCCCGCACCACCGTGCGCCTGGAGCTGGAGCCGATCCTGGAGCGCTATCGCAAGCAGGGTTGGCTCGAGGCGTTCGGAAGCTCGGGCACGGTCCGCGTGATCGGCGAGGTCTTGCGACGGTTGGGTCCCGAGGATTCGTGGATCACCGCGGCCAGCCTCCACAAGATCGAGGAGCGGATGCTCGCTGCCGGCAACGTCGCCCGTCTCGAGTCCCTCGGCGTCGACGCGGAGCGCGCACCGGTGTTCCCGAGCGGCTTCGCGATCCTGCTCGAACTGGTCGAGAGCCTGGCGATCGAGCGCCTGCGGATCGCCGAAGGGGCGATGCGCGAGGGATTGCTGTACGACCTGATGGGCCGCTTCACCGACGAGGATGCGCGCGTGCGCAGCGTGCGCGCGATGGAGGCGCGCTACCACGTGGACGCGCGGCAGGCCGATCGGGTCGAAGCGACCGCGGTCGCGCTGCTCGCGCAGGTCGAGTCGGAATGGGGTCTCGAAGACCCGTTCGCCGAGCTCGCGCTGCGTTGGGCCGCCCGCCTGCACGAGACCGGTCTCGACATCGCCCATTCGAAGTACCAGCGCCACAGCGCCTACCTGCTGGAACATGCGGACATGCCGGGGTTCCCGCGCGAGGAGCAGTTACTGCTCGCGGCCCTGGTCGGCGGCCATCGCCGGCAATTCTCGCTGGAGTCGCTCGAGGATCTGGTGCCGCCATGGGACCGGCTCGGCGAGTACCTGATCGTTCTGCTGCGTCTCGCGGTGCTGCTGCACCGTGGGCGCAGCGCGGCGCCGCTGCCCGACGTGCGCCTGCGCGTCAAAGGCCGTCAGCTCGCGTTGGAGCTGCCGGCGCGTTGGATGAAAGAGCATCCGTTGACGATCGAGGACCTGGTCGAGGAGCGGCAATACCTCAAGGCCGCGGGGTTCCGGCTCACCCTCGGTTGATCGCCCCGTCTCAGGCGTCGCCGCCGCCGGTTCGTCCGGCGTAGCGCTGCAGCAGCCGCGTCTGCGCGCAGCCGCCGACGCCGCCCGACGGGCGTACGTACGATCCGTCCGCGCCGAGGGTCCAGCCCTCGGTGTCGTCGTGCAGGTACAGTTCGAGCTCCTCGATCACGCGGCGCCGGAACGCGGGATCCTCGACCGGAAAGGCGACCTCGATGCGCCGGTAGAGATTGCGGTCCATCCAGTCCGCGCTGCCGCAGAACACCTCGGGCTCGCCGCCGTTCTCGAAGTAATACACGCGGGAGTGCTCCAGGAAGCGCCCGACGATCGAGCGGACCGAGATGCGGTCGGACACTCCGGTGACGCCCGGCCGCAGGCAGCACACGCCGCGGACGATCAAGTCGACCTCGACGTCTGCCTGCGAGGCCCGATACAGCGCCCGGATCATCTTCGGCTCCGTCAGCGCGTTGAGTTTGGCGATCACCCGGGCGCGGCGACCGGCGCGCGCGTTGGCGATCTCGCGCTCGATCTTCTCGAGCAGCACGCTTTGCAGGGTGAACGGCGCGTGCAGGAGCTTGCGCAAGTTCGGCTTGCGGGTCAGGCCGGTCAACTGCAGGAAGATCTGGTGGATGTCCTCGCCGATCGCCTCGTCGGCGGTCAGCAGCCCGTAATCCGTGTACGCGCGCGCCGTGCGGGCATGGTAGTTGCCGGTGCCGAGGTGACAGTAACGCCGCAGGCCCCGCTCTTCGCGCCGCACGACCAGCACGAGCTTGGCGTGCGTCTTGTAGCCGACCACGCCATACATCACGTGCGCGCCCGCTTCCTGCAGCTTGGTCGCGATGTCGATATTCGCCTCTTCGTCGAACCGCGCCTGCAGCTCGATGATCACGGTCACGTCCTTGCCCGCGAGCGCCGCGTCGCACAGCGCCTGCACGATGCTCGAGTCGCTCCCGGCGCGGTACAGGGTCTGCTTGATCGCGAGCACGCCCGGATCGGCGGCCGCGTGTCGGATGAAATCCACGATCGGCGCGAACGACTCGAACGGGTGGTGCAGCAGCACGTCGCCGTCGCGCAACGCGACGAACGGGTCGGCCGTGACCCGAAGGCGCTCAGGCACGCTCGGCGTGAACGCCGGGTACTTGAGATCCGGGCGCCCGACGAGATCGTAGACCGCCATCAATCGATTGAGGTTGACCGGGCCGGGTACGCGATACAGGTCCGCCTCGGTCAGCGCGAATTGATCGAGCAGCACCTCGAGGATCCCGCGCGGGCAATCGTGCGCGGCCTCGAGCCGGACCGCGTCGCCGTACCGACGCGAGGCCAATTCCCCCTCGACCGCGGCCAGCAGGTCGTCGGCCTCCTCGGGCTCGACGTACAGGTCGCTGTTGCGGGTCACGCGAAACTGGTAGCAGCCGCGCACCTGCATTCCCTCGAACAGCTGCGAGACGAACGCCTCGACGATGGTCCCGAGGAACACGAAGCGGCCGCCGCCGATGAAATCCGGCAGACGGATGATCCGGGGCAGTGAGCGCGGCGCCTGCACGACCGCGAGCCCGCTGTCGCGACCGAAGTCGTCCTTGCCCTCGACGATCACCGCGAAGTTGAGGCTTTTGTTCAGGATCTTCGGGAACGGCCGCGCCGGGTCGAGCGCGAGCGGACTCAGCACCGGCTCGACCTCGCGGGCGAAATACTCCTCGAGCCACCGGCCCTGCTCGTGCGTCCAGTGGTCGCGCGTGATGAACTCGATTTCCTCGCGGGCGAGCGCCGGCGCCAGCGTCTCGTTGAGCAACGCGTACTGCTCCGCCACCATGCGACGGGATCGAGCGCCGATCGCCCGCAATTGCTCGACGACGTCGATCCCGTCCGGTCCGCCGCGGGTGGCGCCGGCTTCCGCGAGCTCTTTCAGGCCCGCGACCCGGATCTCGAAGAACTCATCGAGGTTCGAGCAGGAGATGCACAGGAATTTCACCCGCTCGAGCAACGGCACCGCGGGGTCCTTGGCCTGCTCGAGCACCCGCTGGTTGAATTCGAGGAACGACAGCTCGCGGTTGAAATAGAGCGTCGGCGCGCCGAGGTCGACGTCGTTCATGCGCCCGCCCGCGGTGCACCCGGATAGATGCCCCCGAGCACCCGCGCACCGCGCGCGCCGGTGACGCTCGCGGCGCTCGACGGCAGTCCCGCGAGCGTGCGGCGCGCAAAGAACGCGAATGCCGTGGCTTCGACGAAATCGGGGTCCAGTCCGAGCGCCGCGGTGGTCTCGACCGGCGAGGGCGCCGCGCGCCGGCGCAGCGAGTCGAGCAGCCCCGGGTTGTGCGCACCGCCCCCGCAGACGTACAGCGCCGCGTCGGGCGCCGTGCCCGCGACGGCGCGTGCGATCGTCTCCGCGGTGTACTCCCGCAGGGTCGCCTGCACGTCGGCCGGAGCGACGTCGTGACCGCTCGCGCGATGGGCGTCGAGGCGGGCATCGAGCCATGCGAGATTGAACAGCTCCCGCCCCGTGCTCTTCGGCGCCGGCAGCGCGAGGTAGGGTTCCGAGAGCAGCCGCGCGAGCAGACGGGCGTCACAGTGACCGCTCGCCGCGTAACGGCCGTCCCGGTCGAACGGCTCGCCCCGTTGTCGCCGCGTCCAGGCATCCATCAACCGGTTTCCCGGTCCCGTATCGAAGCCCCGCAGCGGCGCATCGCGACGCAGAACGGTCAGGTTCGCGATGCCGCCCACGTTCACGATCACGCGGTCCTCGGTGTCGCTGCGGAACACTCCGTCGTGGAACAGCGGCACCAGCGGCGCCCCCTGACCGCCGGCGGCGACGTCGCGACGGCGGAAGTCGGCGACGACGGTGATGCCGGTCAGTTCGGCGATCACGTTCGGATCGCCGATCTGCCAGCTGAACGGGGACGGGGGCGCGATGCGGTGTCGCAGCGTCTGGCCGTGGCTGCCGATCGCCTCGATCTTCCCGGGCGCGATTCCCGCCCGGTCGAGCAAGGCGTTCGTCGCGTGCGCGAACGCGTGACCAATGTCGACGTCGAGCCGCCCGATCGCGTCCAGAGCGACCGCGTCGCCGTCGTCGAGCACGGCGGCGAGCCGCTGGGCGAGCTCGCTTGGATATTCGCTCGCGCCGGCCGCGAGGACACGCAGCGGCGATGCGGCGAAATCGACGACGACCGCGTCGATCGCATCCATGCTGGTTCCGGAAATCAGCCCGACGTACCAACCCATCGCGGGTCCGTCGCGGCCGTCAGTTCGGTGCGATTCGAACCGCCGGCAAGGCCGTCCGGGGTGCGATGTTCGAAGCGGTTGCGGTGCGTGCGCCGCCACCGATCAGCGGCGACTGCAAATCCGCGAGCCACGGTGTCGTCTGCATCCGGAATGCGACCAACGCGCTGCCCCGCAGCGGCGGCGCGCCCGGCAGGTGAACCGTCTGCGGGTTCTCGTGGACGTCGCCGATCCGATATTCGTAGTGCAGGTGAGGACCGGTCGCGAGACCACTCATCCCGACGTAGCCGATCACCTGTCCTTGTCGGACCGCCTCGCCGCGGTGCAGCCGGCGGGCGAAGCGTTCGAGATGCGCGTAGAGCGTCGTGATGTGGTCGGCGTGCGCGAGGATCACGGTGTTGCCGTAGCCGTCCTCGCGACCGACGAACTGCACGTGACCGTCACCGGCCGCGTGCACCGGAGTTCCGAGCGGGGCGGCGTAATCGGTGCCGAGATGCGGCCGGATCACGTGCAGGATCGGGTTCATCCGATGCAGATTGAACGCCGAACTCACGCGGGTGAACGCGAGCGGCGCGCGCAGGAACGCCTTGTGCATCGGCTGACCGGAAGGGGTGTAATAACCCCCGACGCCGTCCGGACCGACGAAACGCACCGCCTCGTAGGTTCGGTCCGCGTTCACGAACTTCGCGGCGAGGATCTTGCCGTCGCGCAGGTATTTGCCGTTCTCGAACAACTGCTGGTAGACGATCGTGAACCGGTCGCCGCGGCGCAGATCGAGCATGAAATCCACGTCCCACGAGAAGATGTGCGCGAGCCGCAAGGCGATCGCATCGGACACGTGGGCCGCCTGGGCGGCTTGGAACAGCGAGGACGTGATCACCGCGCGCGCGGTGCGTATGCGCGTCTGGATCGGGTCGGTGACCACCTGCGCGGTGTATCCATCGGCACGGCGCACGACCTTCAGCGTCTCGGTCGGGCTGAGCTTGCGCGTCAACTCGTTCACTTCGCCGGCCGAGTGCCGCAGTTCGATCGATTCGCCCGGCTTCAGGAGATCGAGGCTCTGCCGGATGCCCGGGAGATCGCGGATCTCGGCGAGATCCGACTTGTCGAGGGCGAAACGACGGAAGATCGAGTCCAGCGTGTCGTTGCGACCGACCACCACGTCGATCGTCGACCCGAGGCCTGCTTGCTGCACTGCGGCCGGCATGCCGGCGGGCTGCGGCGTCGGCGACTTCGCGCCCGGATAGATCAGCGGCGCCGGTGCCGCGGCCACGGTCGAAACCGGATCGCGCGCGGCATGCCAGAGCAACAGGATCGCGCTCGCAATCGCGGCGAACGGCGCGATCCGGGCGGTGAAACGGTGGAATTGCCGCGACAACACGCGGACTGTCGAGTCGTCCCGACGCACGGGTTCCACTCCCTCGAGGTTGAATGAGCCGGTAAGGCTAACGGCGACCACCGGCGCGGTCAATGCCGTCCGCGATCGGCGACGCCGGCACGATCCACGCCGCGAGCGATCGGTGGCGCTGGCATGCGGCGTCACCGGCCGGTTAAAGTGCGGCGGCGCCCGTCCGGGCGCGGTCGGGTCCGTCGCGAGCCGATCGGATCCAGCGAGGACGAGACCCGTCGTGATGACCATCGAAGAACAGTTGAGCGAGTTGGCGCGTGGCGCCGTCGACCTGATCCATGGTGAGGATCTGCGCAAGAAGATCGAGCGGGGCGTTCCGCTGCGGGTGAAGGCCGGGTTCGATCCCACCGCGCCGGACCTGCATCTCGGTCACACGGTATTGATCAACAAACTCCGCCAATTCCAGCAGTTCGGGCACGAGGTCATCTTCCTGATCGGGGATTTCACCGGGCTGATCGGCGATCCGACCGGCAAGAGCGCGACCCGGCCCCGGCTCACCCCCGAGGCGATCGCGGTCAACGCGCGCACCTACCAGGAGCAGATCTTCAAGATCCTCGATCCGCAACGCACCCGGATCGAGTTCAACTCGCGCTGGATGGGCGCGATGAACGCCGCCGGCCTGATCGAACTCGCCGCGAAGCACACGGTCGCGCGCATGCTCGAACGCGACGATTTCCACAAGCGCTACAAATCCGGGCAACCGATCGCGATCCACGAATTCCTGTACCCGCTGGTGCAGGGCTACGACTCGGTCGCGCTGAGCGCGGACGTCGAGCTCGGCGGCACCGATCAGAAGTTCAATCTGCTGGTCGGGCGGCAGCTGCAGGAGGCCTACGGCCAGGAGCCGCAGATCGTGATCACGATGCCGCTGCTCGAGGGGCTCGACGGTGTCCAGAAGATGTCGAAATCGCTCGGCAACACCATCGCGATCCACGATCCACCCATCGAGATGTTCGGCAAGCTGATGTCGGTCTCCGACGCGTTGATGTGGCGCTACTTCGAGCTCTTGAGCTTCCGTCCGCTGCGCGAGATCGACGCGCTGCGCGCGGCGGTCGCGGGCGGCGGTAATCCGCGCGACGCGAAGATCGAGCTCGCACTCGAGATCGTCGCCCGCTTCCACGGGCAGGCCGCGGCGGCGCTCGCGCAGGCGGATTTCGCCGCGCGGTTCCAGCGCGGCGCAATCCCGAGCGATTTGCCGCAGAGCGAACTCGACGTCGACGGCGCGAGCGCGAGGCTCGCGACCGTGTTGAAGGCCCTCGGCCTCGTCGCGAGCACGTCGGAGGCGACGCGCAAGATCGTCGAGGGCGCGGTCCGCGTCGATCAGCAACGGATCGGCGATCCGCGGTACGAGCTGCGGGCGGGCGCGATCTACGTCGTCGCCGTCGGCAAACGTGCGATCGCCAAAGTGCGCCTGCGAAGCCGCGACTGAGATCGCATCGCCTCGTGCGATGCCGTGCCGCGCCGGCGTCGGCGCCGGCCCGTCCATGCCCCATATGGCAATCAGTTGACAGCATCGAAAGGGGGGCTATACTGCGCGCCCTTTCGAGAGAAAGGCGGGCGACGGAAGTTTTTTTGCCGTTGACGGCTCCGAAATGTCCGCTATACTTGAAAGTCTTTCCCGAGACCTTTGTCGTCCCGGTCGCTCTTTAAAAATTCGGGTAGGTAATTTGTGT
>JAJXYU010000049.1 GCA_021780395.1 Pseudomonadota bacterium | reverse complement strand
CCGTCTCGCGAGAGCCTGGAGAACGCGACCCAGGGCCGGTATCGCAAGCTCACGCTGCCGGAGCGGCCCGGCGCCGCTCGCGCCGCCCGCATGCACCTCGTCGACCTGCGCCGCCACGCGGTCGACCACGGGTTCTCGCAACCGGCCATCGCCGCGATCTCGACCCATCTCGCGGCCGGCGCACAGGTGATCGTGTTCCAAAATCGTCGCGGCTACGCGCCGACCCTGTATTGCGCCGCCTGCGGTTGGGTCGCGACCTGCGCGCATTGCGACGCACGCCTGACGCTGCACCGGCATCCCGCCGGGCTGCGCTGTCATCATTGCGGCGCACAGCGCGCCCCGGCGAGCCACTGCGAGGCCTGCGGCCGTGACCTGCACCCGGTCGGGCACGGCACGGAGCGCATCGAGGAGACCCTCGTCCGGCTCTTTCCCGGACACGCCATTGCGCGTCTCGATCGCGACACCGTCGCGACGCGCGGCGCGATCGACGCACTGCTCGCCCGTGTCCGCCGCGGCGATGCGCGGATCCTGGTCGGCACGCAGATGTTGACCAAAGGTCATGACTTCCCCGAGATCGGGCTGGTGGTGATCCTGGACGCGGATCAAGGCCTGTTCGCGACCGACTACCGGGCCGCCGAACGGCTCGCGCAAACGATCATCCAGGTCGCCGGCCGCGCCGGCCGCGGCGCGCGTCCCGGCGAGGTGCTGATCCAGACGGAATTCCCGGATCACCCGTTGCTGCGATTGCTGATCGATGCCGGCTACGAAGCGTTCGCGACCCAGGCGCTCGCGGAGCGTCGCGAGGCGCGTTGGCCACCCTTTGCGCGCCTCGCCCTGCTGCGCGCCGACGCCAAGGACCCGGCACGGGTCGACGCGTTCCTGCATGCCGCCGCCCGCCTCGGGCATGCCACGCCGGGCGCGGCGGGCGGCGTCGTACTGCTCGGACCCGCGAGCGCGTTGATCGCAAGGCGTGCCGACCGCCACCGCGCGCACCTGCTGATCGAGGCAGAGAACCGGTCGACGCTGCAGCGCTTCCTCGGCGAGTGGCTGCCGCGGGTGGAGAATCTGCCGGCACCGCATGGATTGCGCTGGTCGCTCGACGTCGATCCCCTGGAGGTCGACTGAGGAGTTTCGGGTAAACTGCCGACCCCTGGAACGGCGGACGACGAGACGGAATCGCGCGTGAAGACAACGATCGAAACCCTGTTGCGACGGGCACTGGCGACGCTGCCGGCGGACCGGGTGCCGCCGGCCGCCCGCGCGACCGCTATCGAGGTCGAGCACACGCGGGATCCCGCGCACGGCGATTTCGCCAGCAACCTGGCGCTGCGCCTCGCGAAAGCCGCGCGGCAGAACCCCCGCGCCCTGGCCGCGGCGCTGGTCGAGGCGCTGCCGGCGCACCCCGCGATCGCGAAAGTGGAGATCGCCGGCGCGGGCTTCGTGAACTTCTTCGTGCGCGACGACGCCTATCGCGCCGAGATCGCGCGGATCGTCGCCGCGGGACACGGTTACGGCCGCTCCCGGACCGGTGAGGGTCGGCGCGTCCAGGTCGAATTCGTCTCGGCGAATCCGACCGGGCCACTGCACGTCGGTCACGGGCGGCACGCGGCCTACGGCGCGACGCTCGCGAATCTGTTCGAGGCGACCGGCTGGCGCGTCGACCGCGAGTACTACGTGAACGACGCCGGCCGGCAGATGGAGATCCTCGCGGCGAGCACCTGGCTGCGTTACCTGGAAGCCTGCGGTGAGCGGATCGTGTTCCCGGCGAACGGCTACCGCGGCGACTACATCGCCGCGATCGCCGGCGCACTCCACGCGTCGGTCGGCGAAGCGCTGCGCCGGCCGGCCGCCGCGGTATTCCGCGACCTGCCGCCGGACGCGGGCGACGGCGGCGACAAGGACGCGTACGTCGATGCACTGATCGGCCGCAGCCGGGAACTGCTCGGCGCCGAGTCCTTCCGACGGGTCCTCGATTTCGCGCTGGCCGACATCCTCGGCGACATCAAGGACGATCTCACCGAATTCGGCGTCACCTTCGAGCGCTGGTTCTCCGAACGAAGCCTCGCCGATAACGGGTCGATCGACCGCGCCCTCGCGGCGCTCGAGCGGGCCGGGCACTCGTACCACAAGGACGGCGCGACATGGTTCCGCAGCACCGCGTTCGGCGACGAGAAGGACCGGGTCATGGTCCGCGAAAACGGCGTGAAGACCTATTTCGCGTCCGACATCGCCTACATCTTCGACAAGCTCGAACGCGGCTACGACCACCTGCTCTACGTCTGGGGCGCGGACCATCACGGCTACATCGCCCGCCTGCGCGCCGGGCTGACGGCGCTCGGCGGTCCGCCGGATCGTTTCGAGGTCCGCCTGGTGCAGTTCGTGACCCTGTACCGCGGCGGCGAGAAGGCGCAGATGTCGACGCGCTCCGGAGACTTCGTGACCTTGCGCGAGCTGCGGCGCGAAGTCGGCAACGACGCCGCGCGGTTCTTCTACGTGATGCGCAGCAACGATCAGCATCTCGACTTCGACCTCGAGCTCGCCAAATCGCGCACCAACGAGAACCCGGTCTATTACATCCAGTACGCGCATGCGCGCGTCGCAAGCCTGTTGCGGCAGCTCGGCGACCGCGGCCTCGAGCACGACGAGGCGCGCGGGCTCGCGGCCCTCGACCGGCTCGGCGAACCTCAGGAGGTCGCGCTGACCAAGCGTCTCGCGCTCTATCCGGAGACGATCGAGCAAGCCGCGTCGCAACGCGCGCCGCACATCCTCGTGCATTATCTGCGCGACCTCGCGAACGACTTCCACACCAATTACAGCGCCCATCAGATCCTCGTCGAGGATCCGGCGCTGCGCGATGCGCGGGTCGTGCTCGCGCGGGCGGTGCAGACGGTCGTGCGCAACGGGCTCGAACTGCTCGGCGTCGGCGCGCCGCAGACGATGTAGGCTCGGATCGATGACCCGCGATTACAAACCGCGGCGATCGCCGCAACGCGGACCGCGCAGGAGCGGCTTCTCGGGGGGCGCCGGCGTCGCGATCGGTCTCATGATCGGCCTGGCGATCGCGGCGGCGGTCCATTGGCACGATCGGCGCGCCTCCCGGTCGGCTCCGCCGCCCGCGGCGTCAGCGTCGGTGAGCCCGATGCCGGCCACGAGGCCCGCGGCGAAGCGCGCTCGAGCAGCCGCGTCGACCGCGACCGCGCCGCCCGCGAGTTCCTACGATTTCTACAAGATCCTGCCGAGCTTCGAGGTCGTGGTGCCGAACGACACCAAGGAAGCGCAGCCCGACGTCCGGCCGGCGCCCGAGACACGACCCGGTACCTACGTGATCCAGGCCGGTTCTTACAAGCACTTCGCGGACGCCGACCGGATCCGCGCGCAGCTCGCGCTGCAGGGGATCGAGTCCACGGTCCAGAAGGTCTCGGTGGACAAGGACACCTGGCACCGGATCCGGATCGGCCCGGTCTCGAACCTGCAGCAGCTCAATCACATCCGCGACGTGTTGCGGTCCGCGCACATCCGCGCGCTGGTGATTCGCGTCGGCGGCTGACCGCCGCGCGCCGGCTCACTCGTCGCCGAGCTGGCGGAAATCGACGCCGAGCGCCCGCAACTTCCGGTACAGGTGCGTGCGCTCCATCCCGACGCGCTTCGCGAGCTGGCCGACCTTCCCGCCACACAGCAGGAGCTGCTGCTGGAGATAGGCGCGCTCGAACTGTTCGCGCGCCTCGCGCAGCGGCAACGCGAGCAGATCCTGCTTGACCAGCGGTTCGTCCGCGGAACGCTTGTCGGCAAGCTCCCGCTCCACCTCCTCGAGACCGATTTCCTCGCCGCTGCCGAGGATCAGCACCCGCTTCACGAGATTCTTCAGTTCATCGACGTTGCCCGGCCACGGGTAGTTGCGCAGCCGGTTCTGCGCGGCGACGCTGAACCGGCGCAGCGGCAGGTGCTGCTCATCCACGAAGCGATCGACATAGAAACGCAGCAAGTCCGGGACGTCCTCCACGTAGTCGCGCAAGGGCGGCACGCGAAGCGTGATCACGCCGAGATGCGCGAGCAGGTCGCGGCGGAACGGCTCGACGCCGATGCGCTGCTCGAAGCCCTCGACCGCGGAACCGATCCACCGCACGTCGAGCGGCAGATCCTCGCGACCGCCGGCCCGGCGGTACGAGCGTTGTTCGATCGCACCGAGCAGGAGCCGCTGCGCCTGCGCGTTCAAGTCTTCCAGCCCGGCGATATACAAGGTCCCGCCGGCGGCCCGCTCGAGCGCGCCCGGCTCGATCCGGCCGTCGCTCTCGATTCCCAGCAGCGCGGGCGCGGGGTCGGCGCCGAGGCTCGCCGCCACCACGACGACGAACGGACGGTCCGCGCGCGCGCTCAAGCTGTGCAGGTAGCGCGCGTGCGCCTCGCGGCCCGAACCCGCCTCGCCGATGAACAGCACCGGAGAATCGCTGGTCGCCGTCTGCTGGACGCGCTCGCGCAACAACTGCGACGCCCGCCCTTTGCCGATCGGCACCGTCAGCGCCGCCGGTTGCGTGCGCATCGCGGCGCGCTTGCGCCGGCCAGCCTCGAGGGCCCGCTCGACGGTGCGCAGGAGCTTGGTCAGCGACAGCGGCTTCTCGACGAAGTCGAAGGCGCCGAGCCGGGTCGCCTCGACCGCGGTCTCGACGGTCCCGTGACCGGACATCATCACGACCGGGGACTCGTCCCGGCGCGTCTCCGACCACTCGCGCAGCAGCGTGATTCCGTCCGAATCGGGCATCCAGATGTCGAGCAGCACCAGATCGTGCGCGTGCGCCGCACGGGCGGCGCGCGCCTCGGCCGCGTTCGCGGCGACATCGACCTCGTAGCCCTCTTCCGTGAGGATTTCCTGCAGCAGCTCCCGGATATCCTCCTCGTCGTCCACCACCAAGATTCTCGACGCGGTCATACGCGTTCTCTCCTCTTTTCGACCTTGCGCGGCTCGCGCACGCCGGCGATCCGTCCGCTCTCGCCGACCGGCAGCACGATTCTGACACGGGCGCCACCGACCGGCCGATTATCCGCTTCGATGCGTCCGCCGTGTTCCTCGACGATCTTCTTGACGATCGCGAGGCCGAGGCCGGTTCCCTTCGGCTTGGTGGTCACGTACGGATCGAAGATCGCGCCGATCGCCTCGCGCGGGAAGCCCGGACCGTTGTCGGCGACCACCACCGCGGCGACCGCCGTGCCGCCCTCCTCGGCCAGGTGCGTCTCGACGTCGATGCACGCGTCCGCCCGCCCCTCGAGCGCCTCCAGCGAGTTCGTGACCAGGTTGTTCAGGATCTGGCGGATCCGCATGCGGTCCGCCGAGATCTCCGGGAGGTGCTCGTCGAGATGCAATCGCAACTGCACGTCGTTCGCCTGCGCGCGATACAGGTCGACGACCTCGGTGACGAGCTGATTGAGGTCGAAGCGCGCGAAATGCAGGTCCGGCGCACGGGCGTACTCGCTGAACGCGTTGACCATCTGCTTCATCGCGTCGACCTGCGCGACGATCGTGTGGGTCGCGCGCTCGAGCACCTGGGCATCCTGGGGGTTCATGCTGCCGAGGAACTTGCGCCGCATCCGCTCCGCCGAAAGCTGGATCGGCGTCAACGGGTTCTTGATCTCGTGAGCGAGCCGGCGGGCGACCTCGCCCCAGGCGGCATCCCGCTGCGCCTGCAGCAGTGTCGTGATGTCATCGAAGACGAGCACCACGCCGGGCTCCGCGCCCAGGTCGTTCGGCAACGCGGTGCACGCGCACATCAGCACCCGGCGTCCGGCCTCGGATGGCAGCTCGAGCTGTTCGCGCCAGTCCCGTTCGTGCGCCGCGAGCCGCTGCATCACGGGTCCCAGGAACTCGCGGAACAGCAGGGCGTCGCTGATCGAGTCGTCGAACGGACGGCCGACCGCACCCTCCAGGTCGGCGCCCAGGATCGCGCTCGCCGCCTGGTTCGCGGTGCGCACGCGCAGGTCGGGCTCGAGCGCTATCACGCCGGTCGACAGGCGCGCGAGGATCACCGCGAGGCTCGCACGCTCGGCTTCGACCGCCTGTTGGCTGCGACTCGCCTCGAGCCGGGCGCGGGCGAGGCGCTTGGTCATCTCGTTGAACGAGGTCACGAGGAATCCGAGCTCGTCGCGTGAGGGCAGCGGCAGTTGCGTATCGAAGTCCCCGCGCGCGACCGCACGGGTTCCGGCGATCAGGTCCTGCACCGGCTGGACCAGGCGCTGCGCCGCGAAGAACGCGCCGTAGACCGCGGCGATCAGCGACAACAGCACGACGAACGTGAGAATCAGGATGAACGTCGACTTCAGCGGGCGGCGAAGCTGCACCAGGTTCGCGTACTGGGTGTAGGAACGCTGCACCGTGTCCGCGAGCTCGCTCAACTGCTGCGGCACCGGGTACAGCGCGATCAGCACGCGCGACGTCGGGTCCCCGTTGGTGTCGATCGGCGCGGCGGCGCGGATCACGTAGCCGCCGGTCGAGTCGGTGTCCAGGCTTGCGTACGACCCCCCGCGACGCACCGCGAGCAGCATCTCACGGGTCGCGGGCAGCGGCAGTGCGTCGAGAGGTCGATCCGAACTCGTCGCGATGATCCGCATCCGCGGTCCGACGACGGTGAATTCCATCGCGGTGCTCTCGCGGCGGGCCCGGTCGAGCGTCGCGAACAGGTCGAGGTCGGAAAGCCCCGCGAGCGAATGCGCGATCGCCTCGGTGCTGCGGCGGAAGTCGCGGACGCGCGAATCCAGCGCGGCGCGCGACAGGTTGCGCGTGTCCTTGAGGCCCTGGCTCACTTCGAGCTCGAACCAGCTGTCGATACCGCGATTGAGGAACTGCAGCGCGAAATAGAAGACCACGAGGATCGGCACGACCGCGAGCAGGCTGAAGACCGCGACGGTACGGGCCTTGAGCCGCGATCCCGGAACGTGGCGGCGGTATTCGCGCAGCAGGCCGAGCAGCTTTCCGATCAGCAACACACACAACGTCAGCAGACCCGCGATGTTGACCAGCAGGATCCACGGCAGCCATCGATCGAATTTCTCGGAGTTCTGCGCCGCCGCGGCGAGCATCCACAGCGCGACGATCCAGAGCACGACGCCGATGCCGATCAGCGCGCTCGGGCCGTATCGGCGGGCTACTGCTCTAGCGTCCACGTGTACCAGTTGCTCTCTCGATGCCAGTCATCGACCCAGAACATGAGGATGCGGAGGGTCATCGGCACGGTGCCATAGTCGAGCTTCGCGCGGACGCTCGCCTCGTAGGTCCCCCGCGATGCGATCAACGACCGGTCGAGCACCGGCAGTTGCCGCACCATCGACAGCTCCTTGAGCGCCGCCGCGACCGTCGGCAGCGAGACCTGCTCGCCACTGTTCAGGTTGCGCAGCATGTAGCGCGCGCTGACCGCGTTGTACTGCAGCTGGTAGCGCTGCGCGAGTTCGGCGACGGTCGCGTCCGGCAGGAACCGGCGCACGCGCTTGATCTCGAGGTCGACCTCCAGTGCAAGCGGCACGCCCGCGGCGAGACCGTGCTCGACCGCAGCGTCGACCGGGAGCTTGAAGCGCGCGTCCAGATGATAGACGCCACCGCGCAGCACGAGCCGTGCCGACTTGACCGCGAAGGAGCCGGCGAGGCCGTCGGCGATCGCCAGCGTGGCGAGCAGCAGCGCCGCGATCACGAATCCGGCCCGCGCGCAGGCGAGGCCGGTCCCCGGCGGCACCGGGGCGGCGTACGGTCGATGCGGCGGTGTGGAGCGCGAAATCATCGCTTGCGAAGGGCAGCATAATAGAAGCCGTCGGCTCCTGCCTCACCCGGCAGGATCTGCACGCCGGCCGCCCCCGTCACTCCGATCCCGGGCCACCCGGACCAGCCGGCCGGATCGACGATGTCGGCGTCGTCGAGCGCGCCGTTGAATCTGGCGACGACGTCATGATTTTCGGCTTTGGTGAGGGTGCAGGTGGCGTAGACCAGCCGGCCGCCGGGGGCGAGCAGCGGCCACAACGCGTTCAGCAGACGCAACTGCAGCATGGGCGGTCTCTGCAGATCGACCGGGGTTTTGCGCAACCGGATGTCCGGATGGCGACGAATCACGCCGAGGGCCGAGCACGGTGCGTCGAGCAGGATGCGGTCGAACGGTTCGCCGTCCCACCACCCCGCGGGCTCGCCGGCGTCGCCGCAGACCACCTCCGCCGCCAGCGCCCCGCGGCGCAGGTTCTCCCGGACCCGCTCGAGTCGCGCGGGCTCGACGTCGAGCGCGACGAGCCGAGCGAGCCCCGGCTCCCGCTCCGCGATCAACGCGGTCTTGCCGCCGGGCGCCGCGCACGCATCCAGGACCCGCAAGCCCGGCCGCAGATCGAGCGGAAACACCACGCACTGCGCGCCGAGGTCCTGCACCGACGCGAGGCCGTCGCCGAAGCCCGGCAGGCGCAACACGTCGCAGGGCGGCGTGATCTCGACGGCGTAGGGCACACGCGGCTCGATCCGTCCCTCGAGGTCCGACTCGTGCAGCGAGGCAAGATACCTTGGCGCGGTCGTCCGGCGTGCGTCGACCCGAAGCCACATCGGTGCCTGCGCATCGAGGGCCGCGAGGATCGATTCGAACCGGTCCGGCCAGTCGGCGCGCATTCGCGCCGCGAGCCACGCCGGGTTCGCGGTGCGCAGCGCCGGGTCGCGCGCGATCCGCGCGTCGATCGTCGAACGCTCGCGGAGGTAGCGGCGCAGCACGGCGTTCACGAACCCCGCCGCTCGCCCGGGCGCCGCCGCGCGCGCGACCTCCACCGCTGCATCCACGATCGCATATTCCGGGCTCCGCCGATCCTCGATCTCGTAGAACGCGACCGACAACAGCGCGCGGATCAGGGGATCGGGACGCCGCGTGGACCGCTCCCGCAGGGCCGCGAGCAGCGCCTCGTGGCGGAAGAATCCACGGATCGCGCCGTACGCGAGCGACCGGATCGCCGGCGCGGTGTGCGCGTCGGCGGTTGCGCAGGCCTCGATCAGCGCCGCATCGAGGTTCGCACCGCGCACCGCGACCGCGGCCACGGCGCGCGCGGCAGGCAAGCGTGCGGCGACGCCGGGGTTCATCACGCGCCGAAACGCTCGCCGACGCGCGCGCCGGCGTTCACGAATGCGCGCGCATCGACCGGATTGCGGCTCGGTCGCTGCAATCGCAGAACTCGCAGCACGCCGCGCCCGCAAGCGACGTCGATACCCTGCGGCGACGCGGCGACCAGGGTCCCAGGATCGGCGTCCCCGCCGCTCTCCCCGGGCGCAATCGCCGCCTGCAGGATCCGCAATCGGTCGCCGCGCCACTCGGTCTCGGCGACGGGCCAGGGCACGAACGCCCGGATGCGGCGCTCGATGGTCGCGGCGTCGGTGCGCCAGTCGATCGATGCCTCGGATTTTTCGATCTTGGCGGCGTAGGTCACCCCCGTCGCTTCCTGTGGGGTCGCGGCCGCGAGACCTCGGGCGAGCGAGTCCAGCGTCTCGCAGAGCAATTCCGCGCCGACGACGCCGAGCGCTTCGCCGAGGGACGACGTGGTGTCGGCCGGCCCGATCCCGACGCGCCGGGTCGCGAAGACCGGTCCGGTGTCGAGGCCGGCGTCCATCTTCATGATCGACACGCCGGTCGCCGCGTCGCCCTCGAGGATCGCGCGCTGGATCGGCGCCGCCCCCCGCCAGCGTGGCAGGATCGACGCGTGAACGTTCAGGCAGCCGAGCGGCGGCACCGCGAGCGCCTCGGGCGGCAGGATCAAGCCGTACGCGACGACGACGAACGCGTCGATCTCGAGCCGGCGCAGGACGTCGATCGGCTCCGCCGCGTGGAAGCTCGTCGGCTGGTGGACCGTGAGCCCGAGTTCGAACGCCCGTTGCTTGACCGCGCTCGGCCGCAGCGCACGACCGCGGCCTGCCGGCCGATCGGCCTGGGTGAATACGCCACGGATCTCGTGGCCGGCCCGGTGCAGCGCCTCCAGCGTCGGCACCGCGAACGGGGGCGTCCCGGCGAACGCGATGCGCAGCCGGCTGCCTCGCATGCCCAAGACGCTCAGGTCACCGTCGCACGCGCGCGGCGTTCGCCGGCGCTCGCGCGCTGCCGTCGTTCCTTCTCGAGACGCCGGCGGATCAACTGGCGTTTGAGTTCCGACAGGTAATCGACGAACAGGCGGCCCTCCAGATGGTCCATTTCATGCTGGATGCAGATCGCGCCGAGCCCCTCGGCCTCCATCTCGAACGGCGCACCGTCCCGTCCGAGCGCCCGCACCCGGATCTTTTGCGCGCGTTCCACGCTCGCGTAGATCCCCGGCAAGGACAGGCAGCCCTCCTCGCAGGTCGCCGGCGCCTCGCTCCACACCAGTTCGGGGTTCACGAGCATCATCGGCCGGTTGTGCTCGGGGCTCACGTCGCAGACCAACAGACGCCGATGCACGTCGACCTGGGTGGCTGCCAGGCCGATGCCGCGCGACGCGTACATCGTCTCCAGCATGTCGTCCGCGAGACGGCGGACGGCATCGTCGACGGCATCGATCGGAACCGCCTTGGTCCGTAGTCGCGGGTCCGGATATTCCAGAATCGCCAGCTTGGTCATCGAAGTATTGAGAGCAACGTCGTGTTTTTAACCAGGAATTATTGCTAGAGTTCGCGTACCGCTTTACTTAATGCGCGCCGACAGGGCTTCGCAGCAGTGCAGCTCAACACGGAAAATCGAGCACCACGTCCCGGTTTTACCGAACCGGCTCACAGTATATCAGTCGGCTGAGCGCCGCGGATCCGGCGCGCCAAGGGAGCAACGCGAATGCAGTCGCAGACGAACCGGCCCCTCTCGAATCGTCGCCGATGGGCGGCCACGCTCATTCTCGGGATCGTCATCGGCGCCGGCGGGTACGCGTCGGCCTCGGACGCGAGCGGCAACGTCGTGCTCGCGTCCAACGCGCCGAGCCACTACGTCGTCAAGCGGGGCGACACGCTGTGGGGCATCGCGAAGATGTTCCTCCGCGACCCGTGGTATTGGCCCGAGATCTGGCACTCGAACCCGCAGATCCACAACCCGCACCTGATCTATCCTGGTGACACTTTGCGGCTGGTCTACGTCGCCGGCAGGCCGCAGCTCGTGCTGCAACGCGGCAGCGGCGCATCAGCGCTCGAGCAAGGCGGAGTCGTGAAACTCGAGCCGCGCCTGCACAGCTCACCGCTCGGCACGGCGATCACCACCATCCCGTACGAAACCGTCCATGCGTTCATGACGAAATCCGTGGTCCTGTCGCGAGACCAGATCCATCACGCCCCGTACGTACTCGCGGCGTTGAACGATCATGCCGCGTTCGCGCAGGGCAACACGATCTACGCGCGCCGGCTGCGAGGCCCGGTACGCCCCGGCACGAGCTTCGACGTGGTTCACGTCGGCGCCGCGCTGCGCGATCCCGGGAGCGGCAAGATCCTCGGGTACAACGGGATCTATACCGGTTCGGCCCGACTGACCCGCCTCGGTCACCCTGCGACCCTCGTGATGACGAGCTCGACGCGCGAGACCGAGCCCGGTGACCGGTTGATTCCGAGCACGGGCGAGGTGCCGCTGGATTTCGAGCCGCGGGCGCCGAGCGAACCCGTGTCGGCGCGGATCCTCGCGGTCACCGACGGCGTCACGATGATCGGCCAATACGAGGTGGTCGTGATCGATCGCGGCACCCGCGACGGACTCGCACCGGGAGACGTGCTCGCGGTATACAAGGAAGGCACGGTCGTGCACGACGACGTCAGCAAGGGGTACCTGCGGGGTATCTCGACGTTCTTCGCGCCGAAGGTGCATCTGCCGAACGAGCGCAGCGGCACGTTCATGGTCTTCAAGACCTTCCGCCGGGTCAGCTACGGGCTGATCATGGAAGCGACCAACATCATCCGGGTGGGCGATCGCGTCGAAAATCCCTAGCTCGGCGTCGATCGCCCGGGATTCCGCGCAAATCTGCCCATTGAGGCGCACTCCCGAGCGCGACGCCGCTCGCCACGATCGGCGATAATCGCGCGGATGCCGATCACCGCAGACGGACTCGCGTGGGCGGCGCTCACGCGCGCGCCCGAGCTTACCGTGCCGCAGCTCGCGACCGCGCTGGAGACGCTCGGCGGGCCGGCCGGAATCCTGGAAGCGTCGGATGCGATGCGCGCGCGCGCCGGCCTCGTGCCTTCGACACGCGCGTTCCTCGCGTCCGATGCGGCGCAACCCACGGCAGCCGAGCGGCGCTGGCTGGAGGCGCCGAACCATGTGCTGCTCGGCTTCAGCGACGCCGCCTTTCCGACGCTGCTTCGCTCGACCGGCGATGCGCCGATCGCGCTCTACGTCGACGGCTGCGCGGCCGCGCTCGGCGCGCCGCAACTCGCGATCGTCGGCAGTCGCAACCCCACCGCGCAGGGCCGGGACACCGCCTACGGGTTCGCAAAGTATCTTTCCCAGCAAGGCCTTACGATCACCAGCGGGCTCGCGATCGGGATCGATACCGAAGCGCATCGCGGGTCCCTCGCGGCCACCGGAGCGACCATTGCGGTGCTCGGCTCGGGGATCGACGTGATCTATCCGGGCGAAAACGCCGCACTCGCCGCGTCGATCGCGGCATGCGGCGCCGTGATCACGGAGTTCCCTCTCGGGACGCCGCCCCGTCGCGAGCATTTCCCGCGGCGCAATCGCGTGATCGCGGCGCTCACCCTCGGCACCTTGGTCGTGGAGGCGGCGCGACGCAGCGGGTCGCTGATCACCGCACGCCTGGCCGGTGAATATGGGCGGGAGGTCTTCGCAATCCCGGGCTCGATCCACAACCCCCTCGCACGCGGCTGTCACGCGCTCATCCGCCAGGGTGCGACCTTGACCGAGAGCGCCGACGACGTGCTTCGCGAACTGCGATTCCCGGACGATTCCGGCGTCGTCGCGCCCGCGCCGGCGGCCGAGGGCCCCTCTGCGGCCGAACCCGCGGCCATGGACAAGGATCACAAAATCCTGTTAGATGCGCTCGGCTTCGATCCGGCGGACGTCGATACCCTGGTCGCGAGAACCGGGTTCAAAGCCGAGGCCGTCTCCTCGATG
>JAJXYU010000313.1 GCA_021780395.1 Pseudomonadota bacterium | reverse complement strand
CCGGCGCCGCGGCCGGCGCCGCGTCGCTCGCCGCCGGCATCGTCGCCGCGCGCCGCGCCGCACCGGCGATCAAGGACTCGTCGTAGTCCACCGCGGCGACGACCTCGATGCCGTCGTCGACCCGCCGGCTCGACAGGATCACCGCCTCGGGGCCCTGCTCCGCGCGCACCTGCGCCAGCGCTTGCCGCATGCTCGCGGCCAGGTAGCGTTTGATCTTCATCGGAACCTCACTCGATGCCTGCACAGATCAGCGGCCGACCGCGGCGATCACGCGGATCCGGCGGTTCTCGGGAATTTCGTTGTACGCGAGCACCGCGAGGTTCGGCGTCGCGTACCGCATCAATCGGGCGATCCACGGCCTGATCCGCGGCGCGACGAGCACGACCGCGGGTTCGCCCGCCACCTCCTGGCGGCGCGCGCTGTCCGCGAGCGACCGTTGCAGCCGGTCGGCGAGGCCCGGCTCGACGCTCGTGCCGGACTCGCCGGTGCCGCCGAGCGAATCCTGCAGGGACTGCTCGAGACCGGGATCGAGGGTGATCACGGGCAGTTCCTCGCGCAACCCGCCGACGCTCTGCACGATGCTGCGGCCGAGCGACACGCGGGCCGCCGCGACGAGGGCGGACGGATCCTGGCTCTTCGGCGCAACGTCCGCGAGCGCCTCGCAGATCGAACGGAGGTTGCGGATCGGAACCCGCTCCTGCAGGAGCTGCTGCAGCACCTTCACGAGTACGCTCATCGGCAGGAGCTTCGGCACGAGATCCTCGACGAGCTTCGGCGTGCTCTTCGCGAGCCGGTTGAGGAGTTGTTGGACCTCCTCGTGGCCCAGCAACTCGTGCGAATGGGTCTGCAGCAGGTGGCTCAAGTGGGTCGCGATCACGCTGCCGGCGTCGACGACCGTGAAGCCGAGCGCCTGGGCCTGTTCGCGGCGGGATTTCTCGATCCACACCGCCGGAAGCCCGAACGCGGGATCCTTGGTCGGCGTCCCTGCGATCGTCGCCGTAAGCTGCCCCGGGTTGATCGCGAGATCCCGGTCCGGGAACACCTCGGCCTCGCCGACCGGCGAGCCCTGGATCATGATCCGATAGGAATTCGGCGGCAGTTCCAGGTTGTCGCGCAGGTGCACCGGCTGCACCAGGAAGCCGAGATCCTCGGAGAGCTTCTTACGCACGCCCTTGATGCGGCTCATCAACTCGCCGCCCTGGTTGCGGTCGACGAGCGGGATCAGGCGATAGCCCACCTCGAGGCCGATCAGGTCGATCGGCTCGACGTCGTCCCAGGACAGCTCCCGCTGGTCCGCGGACGGTTTCGCCGCGCTCTGTGCGCCTGCCGGTGCGGCGAGCTCGGCCGTGCGTCGCTTCGACAGCCCGTAGGCCCCGGCCGCGCACGCGGCGGCCATCGACAGGAATACGAGGTTCGGCATGCCCGGGATCACCCCGAGCAAGGTGAGCACGCCGGCGGTGACCGCGAGCGCGCGCGGCTGGCCGAGCACCTGGGACATGATCTGCTGACCCATGTCGTGGGGTCGTGACACCCGCGTGACCAGGATCGCGACCGCGACCGACAGCAGGAGCGAGGGGATCTGCGCGACCAGACCGTCACCGATCGTCAGCAACGCATAGGTCTTGCCGGCCGCCGCGAGCGACATCCCGTGTTGGGTCGCGCCGATCAGCGTGCCGCCGAACAGATTGATGCAGACGATCAGGATTCCGGCGACCGCGTCGCCGCGGACGAACTTGCTCGCGCCATCCATCGCGCCGTAGAAATCCGCTTCTTCACGGATCTCCTGCCGCCGGATGACCGCTTCGGCCTGGGTGATGATGCCGGCGTTCATGTCGGCGTCGATCGCCATCTGCCGTCCGGGCATCGCGTCGAGGGTGAAGCGCGCGCTCACCTCGGAGATTCGGCCGGCGCCCTTGGTGATCACGACGAAGTTGATGATCACCAGCACGATGAACACCACTAGGCCCACCGCGTAGTCGCCGCCGACGACGAACTGTCCGAACGCGGCGATCACGTTGCCGGCGGCGTGCGTGCCGGTGTTGCCGCGCAGGAGCACGACCCGCGTCGAGGCGACGTTGAGCCCGAGCCGCAGCAGCGTCGCGCCGAGCAGCACCGTCGGAAACGCCGCGAATTCGAGCGCCCGGCGGACGTACATCACCGCGAGCAGGATAACGAGCGACAAGGTGATGTTGAACGTGAACAGGATGTCCAGCAGGAACGGCGGCAGCGGCAGGACCATCATCGCGAGCACGACCATCACCACGAGCGGCACGCCGAGGCCGCTGCGCAGGAATTCACCGAGCTTCTTGAGCGTGTCCTGCATGCTCAGGCGTCCGCGTACTCGTCGCCGACCGTCGGATCGGGGCGCTGCAGGCGCGCGGCGGCGGTCGGCGGTAGCGTCCGCAGCCGGAAGATGTACGAGAGCACCTGCGCGACCGCGACGTACAAGCCGGGCGGTATCTCCCGGTCGAGGTCGGTCGAGCGGTGCAGCGCGCGCGCGAGCTTCGGCGCCTCGAACACCGGCACCCGGTGCTCCTCGGCGATGCGCCGGATCGCGAGCGCGACGTGGTCCACGCCTTTCGCGACGACGCGGGGGGCGCGCATACGCTCGGGATCGTATTTCAGCGCGACCGAGAAGTGGGTCGGGTTCACGATCACCACGTCCGCGGTCGGCACCTTGTGCATCATCCGCCGGCGTGCGACCTGCTGCTGCATCTGTCGGATCCGCTGCCGCGTCTCCGGCCGTCCCTCGGTCTCCTTGGCCTCGTCACGCAGCTCCTGCCGGCTCATCCGCAGGTTTCGGCGGAACTGGAACAGCTGCAACGGCACGTCGACGATCGCGATCGGCGCGAGCGCCGCCGACAGCCACAGCAGCGCCCAGCCGAGCAGCCGCGCCGCCCGCGCGATCGCCGCGACCGCGGTCGATTCGCCGAGATGCATCACGTCGGTGAGCAGGTGCACGGCGACGCCGACGCAGACCGCGCCGACGACCACGCTCTTCAGCAGCGCCTTCGCGGCCTCGGTGAAGCCTTCCAGGCCGAACACCCGCCGCAGCCCCTCCCGTGGATTCATCCGCGCGAAGTCCGGAGCGAACGCCCGCGGGCTGAAATTCCATCCACCAAGCGCGACGCCGGCGAGCAATACCAGCACCATCAGCGCCGCGAACAGCGGCATCAGCGCGAGGATCGTCCGATGCGCCGCGGCGCCGAGCGCGGCCTGCATCGAGTCCGGATCGGCGATGCTCGCCTGACCCGCCGCGCATTGCGAGCGCCACAGGGTCGTCGCCTCGCCGGTGGCGAGATCGAGCCGCGCC
>JAJXYU010000231.1 GCA_021780395.1 Pseudomonadota bacterium | reverse complement strand
CGCGAAGCCCCAGGCGCCGACCGTGTCGTCGATGTCCCCCATGTAGTGATGCAGCAGCACGTACGCGGTGCCGGGCGAGCGCGGGCCGAGCGCGGTGCCGATGATCGAGCTGCCGGCGAAGTGCGCCTTCACGATCTCGCTCTCGAAGTACTCGTCGAGCATGTCCGCAGCGCTCATCGTCCAGAACCGAAGCGTGTCGTACATCCGGCGCTCGCCGAGACCGTGGAACCGGCGGCCGAGATACAGGAGCTCGGCGAGATCCCGCGGCCGGAACGAGGTCGGATCCGGCGGCTCGCGCAGCAGCAGCGGTTTGATGAACTTGCACTGCCGGATCATGTCGCGCGAGTAGCGCTCGTAGCCTTCGGCGTCGCGGCGCGAGTGCCGCGCGATCTCCCGGCGCAGCGCATCGTGGTTGTCGTAGAGCGCGAGGTGCCCGCCGTCGCGCATCATCGTGCAGCCGCCCTCGTACGGGATGATCTGCAGCCCGAACTTCGGCAGCTCGAGCGTGCGGATGATCTGCGGCCGCAGCAGGCTGCACACGTAGGAGCAGTTCGAGTAGGTGAAGCCCGCGTACAGGCTCCGGCTCACCGCCGCGCCGCCGATGTACGGATTGCGTTCGAGCACCAGCACGTCGAGCCCGGCGCGGGCGAGATAGCACGCGGCGACGAGGCCGTTGTGGCCGGCGCCGACGACGATCGCGTCGTGCTCGTTCGCCGGCCGGCGTGCGCTCAAGCGCGGACCCGCCGCGCGGTGCCGAGCGTCTCGAGGGTCGAGTCGACCGCGGACTCGAACGCCCGCAGGGTGTCGCTCAGGCAGGACTCGTCGTGGGCCGCCGACACGAACCACGGTTCCCGCGAGTCCGGCTCGCACAGGATGCATTCGTCGTGCAGGAACTTCGCCATCGTGTCGTAGAAGGTGTAGTCGCTCCCCTTCCATGCGCGGTAGTTGCGCGGCGGCTCCTGCGCGAAGTACAGCCCGCTCATCGACGGATGCCCGACGAAGCTGTGCGCGATCCCCCGTGCGGCGAGCACCTCGCGCATCCCCCCGCGCAGCTTCGTGCCGTAATCGGCGATCCGCTCGAGCGCGTCGGTCTCGTCGAGGATCTGCAAGGTGCGCTCTGCGGCTGCGAGCGCCACCGAATGCGCGGTGTAGGTGCCGCCGTGCGCGACGCCGCGGCCGATCTTGCGCATCACCCGCTCCCTGCCGGCCAGCACCGAGATCGGGTAGCCGTTGCCGAGCGCCTTCGCAAACGTGCAAAGGTCCGCATGCACGCCGTAGAGTTCCTGCACCCCGCCACGGGCGACGCGGAACCCGGTCTTCACCTCGTCGATGAACAGCAGCACGCCGTGACGGTCGCACAGTTCGCGAGCGGCGCGCAGGTACTGCGGTTCGGCGGCGATCCCGAGGCAGTTGCCCATGATCGGTTCGATCAGCAGGCACGCGACGCGGTCGCCGTGGCGCTTCAGCACGTCCTCCAGCTGGTTCGCATCGTTCGCCTGGACGAAGTGCGCGAAGCTGCGCATGCTGAGCGGCACCCCTTCGCTGTACGGCCGCACCTCGGGATCGCCGACCTGCGACCACTGGTCCATCGGCGTGAACCACATCGCGGCGTCGAACAGGCCGTGGTAGCTACCCTCGAGGATCACGTAGTCCTCGCGTCCGGTGTAGGCGCGCGCGAGCCGCAACCCCGCCATCACCGCCTCGGTGCCGGAATTCGAGTAGCGCACCAACTCGGCCGCCGGCACCATCTTCGCGATCCGCTCCGCGACCGAGAGCTCGCGCTCGGTCGCGAGCGCGAACACGCCGCCGACCTCCATGCCGGCGCGCGCCGCCTCGTCGACCCGCGGGTCCGCGTAGCCGAGGATGGCCGGACCGTAGCCCAGCCGATAGTCGACGTACACGTTGTCGTCGAGGTCGACGAGCCGGGCGCCCTGCGCCCGCTTGACGTAAATCGTGCGGTCCTCGCCCCAATAGCGGAAGTTCGAGGCCACGCCGAGCGGCAAGCGTTGCACCGCGCGCCGGAAGTGCGCGTTGTTCTTGATCATGGACCTGGCCATCTGCCCCCCCTAATCGATGAATTCCGTCGTCGGATCGCCCGGATCTGATACAGTTTATACGGTTGTATATTAATATTGAATAGCGATATAAATTGTCCAAGGAGCGCCGTATGGACACGTTCACCGCACGACGAGCGGAAGCCGCCGCGACGACCCGCGCCGCCCGGGCGCTGCCCGCGTGGGCCTACGAGCACGCCAACCTGCAGCGCCTGGAGATCGAGCGCGTGCTGTTGCCGAGCTGGCAGATCGTGTGCCACGTGAACACGATCCCGCGGCCCGGCGACTACGCCACCCTGGACTTTGGTCGCGAGAGCGTGTTCGCGGTGCGCGATCGCGATGGCCGGATCCGCGCGTACCACAATGCGTGTCGGCATCGCGGCGCACGGCTTCTCGACGGCACCGGCCGCTGCCCGGGGCCGGTGACCTGCCCGTACCACGGCTGGTCGTATCGAACCGACGGCTCGTTGCTCGCGATCCCCTCGGCGGAGACCTTCCCGGGCGTCGATCGGGCGACGCTCGGACTCGTGGAGGCGCGGGTCGAGATCGCGCTGGGATTCGTGTTCGTCGCGCTGCGCGGCGACCCGCCGCCGGTCGCCGCGGCCTGGGCGCCGTTCCTCGAGGAGCTCGCCCCCTATCGCATCGAAGAGATGGTGCCCCTCGGTCCGATCACCGAGGAGTCCTGGGATGCCGACTGGAAGGTCGCGATGGACAACTATCTCGAGTCCTATCACGTGCCGATCGGCCATCCCGGCCTCAACCGGATGTTCACGCCGGACTATACGGACCAGCGCCACGCGCCGGGGATCGCCCGCGGCATCGGCCACCTTCGCCCACAGGAATCCCCGCGCTGGGCGGAGCGCGTCTACCAGCGAAACGTCGCCCGCATCGTGACCGACCTGCCGGAGGATTACCGGCGCAGCTGGCGCTTCTACAGCGCGCTGCCGAACCTCGGAATCGATCTGTTTCCGGAGCAAATGGACTTCTTTCAGATCATTCCGCGCGGCCCGGGCCGCTGCACGATCCGGGGCGGGTCGTTCGGCCGGGTGGACGACCGGCGCGGGATGCGCCCCCTGCGATATCTCGGCGCGCGCCTCAACGCGGCCGTCAACGCCGAGGATCGCGCCTTGTGCGCCCGGGTGCAACGCGGGCTGCAATCCGGCGGCTACCGGCCCGGCCCGTTGTCCCGGCTCGAATGCTGGATGGTCGAATTCCACGACCTGCTGGAGTCGCGGATCCCGGAGATCCGCGACGCGGCGCCGCCGGCGGTTTTCGCCG
>JAJXYU010000206.1 GCA_021780395.1 Pseudomonadota bacterium | reverse complement strand
CGAGGCGGCGATCGCCGCCGGCGTCGACGACGTGATCTCGAGCCTGCCCGGTGGCTACGATCTGGTGGTCGGCGAACGGGGCTCGACGCTCTCGGGGGGCCAACGCCAGTGCATCGCGGTCGCCCGGGCGATGCTGAGCGACGCCGCGGTCGTGATCCTCGACGAGCCGAGCAGCAGCGTCGACGGCGTCACGGAACAGCGCTTGATGCGTGCGCTCCGGCGGCTCGCGCAGGATCGCGCCGCGCTGTTGATCGCGCATCGACTCGCGACCGTCGTCGATGCCGACCTGATCCTCGTGCTCGATCGCGGCCGCATCGTCCAGCGCGGCACGCACGAGCGGCTCCTCGCCGACGGCGGGCTGTACGCGGAGTCGTGGCGGGCGAACGGCCTGCCGGGAGCGCCGGCGCCGCTACGCCTGGTCGCCGCGTCATGAGCCTCGCGAAGCGGACGGATTCCCCGTGGCGGGCGTGCCTCGGCGCCGGGGTTGTCGCGGTGCTGATCCTGCCGGCCGCCGCCGGTGCCGATCCGTGGATTCCGGCCGCCGGCGACGGCAGCATCGAGCCCGCGGTGCGCCAGTACGACGCGACCAGCGTCTTCCCGACCGATCAATACGGCACCGCGACACTGCCGGCGAGCGACGAGCGATACACGATGCTGCGGGTGACCGGTACGCAGGGCATCGGCGATCGGTTGTCGATCGAATACGACCTGCGCGCGGGCCGGATCCAGAAGATCCGTACCAAGCACGGGCGGCGCATCGTCGATTCGGCGACCGGCGTCGAGGATCAGGAAGTCGGCTTGAACCTCGGCCTGCACCAGGGCTCGCGCTTCGCGAGTTCGATCGCGCTCAACGTGATCGCGCCGACGGGCGCGGCCGGCACGAATCCGCCACTCGGCGTCGGCCGGACCGCGATCGAACCGGATCTGCAGTTCGGCTTCGCGGATCGCCGCTGGCGGGCGACCGTCGACGCCGGCTCCCGCGTGTTCGTCGACGGTGCGGCGACGCAGATGCGTGCGATCGTCGATGCGAGCTACCGGCTGTCGCAACGCGTCGAGATCGGTGCGTCGGTGTTCTACGTCCGCACCGTGATGAGCGCCAAGCCGCTGCCAGTCGTCGATGCCGGCGAACCGTACAACGTCCTGCGCCCTGGCCTGCGGCTGAAGTTCCGACTCACGCCGCACCTGAAGCCCTATGTCGAGTACGAGAAGGACGTGTCCGGCCAGGCGATCCATGCGGGTCGGCGCATCACCGTCGGTTTCACCTACGACTATTGAGCGCCGACCGCGCGAGACTCAGCGATGCGCCTGCTGTTCGTTCGACATGCCCCGACCGACTGGAACCGCGAGGGCCGCTACCAGGGGCGCACCGACACGCCGATCGGCGAGACCGGATTGCGCGAGGCCCGCCGGATCGCCGAGACCCTGCGCGGCGTCGCGGTCGACCTCGTGGTCACGAGTCCGCTGCGTCGCGCGCTCGAGACCGCCGAGGTGATCGCGGCGGCGCTCGGCGGCGTGCGCCGTCTCGTCGACGGTCGTCTCGTCGAGATCTCGTTCGGCGACTGGGAGGGATTCACCCAGGAGGAGATCCGCGCGCGCTGGCCGACGGCGCTGCGCGCGTGGAAGCGCACGCCGCAGGCGGCGCGATTCCCCGGGGGCGAATCCCTGCACGACCTCGAGCGACGACTGCGCGACTTCCTGCGAACACCGCCGTGGCGCGGCGAGGGGTGCGTCCGCAACGTCGTCGCGGTATCGCATGCCGGCCCGATCCGTCTCGCGCGCTTGCTCGCCGAACGCCGGTCGCTCGCCGAGTTTCGCGAGGTGCCGGTCGTCGGCGGAATCGCCCAGGAATTCCGATGGAGCGCGAGCGAGGGGCTCGCGCCGAATCTTCCCGCTACTTCACCACAGGACCTGCCATGAAAGTAACGATTTTCGGATCCGGATACGTCGGCCTCGTGACCGCGGCCTGCCTCGCCGAGGCCGGCAACGACGTGCTCTGCGTCGACGTCGACGCGCGCAAGATCGAGCGACTGCAACGCGCGGAGATTCCGATCCACGAACCCGGGCTGGACGCGGTCGTCGAACGCAACGTCGCGGCGGGACGTCTGGCGTTCACGCTGGACGCCGCCGCCGGCGTCGCGCACGGACTGTTCCAGTTGATCGCGGTCGGGACGCCGCCCGACGAGGACGGCTCGGCCGACCTTCGTCACGTGCTCGCGGTCGCGCGCACGATCGGCGGGTACATGAACGACTACAAGGTCGTGATCACGAAGTCGACCGTGCCGGTCGGCACTGCGGACAAGGTCCGTTCGTCCTTGCGTGCCGCGCTGCGCGCTCGCGGCGTCGAGGTCGAGCACGATACGGTCTCGAACCCGGAATTCCTCAAGGAAGGCGACGCGATCGCCGACTTCATGAAGCCGGATCGGATCGTCGTCGGCACCGACAGCGAGCGCGCGGCGCGGTTGATGCGTCAACTCTACGAGCCGTTCACCCGCAACCACGATCGGATGCTGGTGATGGACGTTCGCTCGGCGGAACTCACGAAGTATGCGGCGAACGCGATGCTCGCGACCAAGATCAGCTTCATGAACGAACTCGCGAACCTGGCTGAGCGGGTCGGGGCGGACATCGAGCACGTCCGCCACGGCATCGGTTCCGATCCGCGAATCGGCTACTCGTTCATCTATCCGGGCGCCGGCTACGGCGGCTCGTGCTTCCCGAAGGACGTGAAGGCGCTGATCCGCTCCGCCGCGGATACCGGCTACTCGATGGCGATCCTGGACGCGGTCGAGGCGGTGAACCAACGCCAGAAGCAGCGGCTCTTCCAGAAAATCGAAGCGCATTTCGGTGAACTCGCGGGAAAGACCATCGCGCTCTGGGGACTCGCGTTCAAGCCGAATACCGACGACATGCGCGAGGCCGCGAGTCGCGACCTGCTCGAGGCCCTGTGGACAGCCGGTGCGCGCGTGCGGGCCTACGATCCGGTCGCGATGCCGGAGGCTCACCGTCTCTACGGTGAGCGTGACGACCTGACGCTGTGCGCGAACGCGGTGCAGGCGCTCGCCGGTGCCGATGCGCTCGCGATCGTGACCGAGTGGCAGGAGTTCCGCAGCCCCGACTTCCGGGCGATCAAGGACCGGCTGCGGGAGCCGGTCATATTCGACGGTCGCAATCTCTACGATCCGACCCAGATGGCGGCGCTCGGCTTCGTCTACGAAGGGATCGGGCGCTCGGCCACGCCCGCGGACGCGCGGGGGGCCGTCGCCTCGAATCGCGGCGCATGGCGGCACCTGCCGGCGGCGTGAGCCGCCGCGGGTCAGTCGGCGGCTTCGTGGTGCAGGGTTTCCGGCAGAAAGCACAGGGTCACGACGAAGCCGAGCGCCGCGACGCCGACCGGATACCACAGGCCCGCGTAGATGTTGCCGGTCGCGGCCACGATCGCGAACGCGGTTGCCGGCAGGAAGCCGCCGAACCAGCCGACCCCGATGTGATAGGGGACCGATAACGCGGTGTAACGAATCCGGACCGGAAACAGTTCGACGAGCGTCGCGGCCTGCGGTCCGTACAGCGCGGTCGCCGCGACCAGGAACAGCATCAACGCCGCCAACGTGCTGCCGAGGTCGATCCGCGCGCGTGCGGCAGCCGGTGGATAGCCGGCCTCAGCGAGCGCGGTGGCGAGCCGCCGGTCGAATGCCGCCTTCAGGGCCGCGAGCGTCGCGCCCGATGCACCGTCGACCGCGGGACTCGCGATCGGCACGCCGCCGATCAGGATCCTCGTGGGCGCTCCCGGCGGCGCCGTGCGGTTGGTGTATTCGATGCCGCGATTCGCGAGCGCCGATTTCGCGAGATCGCAGCCGGTGACCGAGTGACCCGTGCCTATCAGGTCGAATTGCAGCGAGCACTCGGCCGGCGGCGCGACGACGACGACCGGCGCCCGCTCGTTCGCCTGCACGAGCGCCGGGTTCGCCGCGCTCGCCATCCAGTGAAACCCCGGGATGAACCCGACCGCGGCGAGTCCGAGCCCGAACAGCATCACGGGCTTGCGCCCGATCCGATCCGAGAGCCAGCCGAACGCGAGGTACAGCGGCGCCGCCGCGAGGGTCGCGACGAGCAGCAGGCCATTCACGGTCGCCGCGGGCACCGCGAGCACCTTCTCGAGGAAGAACTGGGTGTAGAACTGCGCCGTGTACCAGACGACGCCCTGCCCGGCGAGGATCGCGAACAGCACGACGATCACGTGTCGCAGATTCCGCCAGCGCAGGAAGGACTCGGCGAGCGGAGCGCGGCTCAGCGTGCCCTCGGCCTCGATGCGGCGAAACGCCGGCGATTCCTCGAGTCTCAGCCGGATCCACAGCGATAGCGCGAGCAGCACCAGCGAGACCGCGAACGGCACGCGCCAGCCCCAGGCGTCGAACGAGCGCTCGCCGAGCGCGCTGCGCACGACGAGGATCACCACCAGCGCGAGCGCGAGCCCGAAGCCCGCGGCGCTCTGGATCCAGCTGGTCGCCAAGCCCCGTCGAGCGGCGACGGTGTGCTCGGCGACATAGATCGCCGCGCCGCCGTACTCGCCGCCGATCGCGAAGCCCTGCAGCATCCGCAACGCGACCAGCGCGAACGGCGCGACCGGGCCGATCGCCGCCCGTCCCGGGAGTACCGCGACCAGGAAGGTCGCGAGGCCCATCACGCTGATCGTCACGAGGAACGTGCGCTTGCGGCCGGTACGATCGCCGAACCAGCCGAACACGATCGCGCCGATCGGGCGTACCGCAAAGCCTGCCGCGAAGGTGAGCAAGGCGAGCAGGTAGCCTTGCGATTCGCCGACGCCAGCGAAGAAATGCCGGCCGATGATCGCCGCGAGCGAGCCGAAGATGAAGAAGTCGTACCACTCGAACACCGTGCCCGCCGACGAGGCCGCGACGACCATCGCGAGGCGATTCGCGCGCAGCGACGGCTCGGCTGGTGCTGCGCGCGCCGTGGTCACGGCATTCAATGCTGCGTGAAGCGCTCGGTCGGGAGGTCCGGCGGCGGCGGCAAGGATCGCAGGTAGGTGACCAGCACCCAGACGCCCTGTGCGCCGAGCAGGCCGCCGAAGGCCGGCATCCCGCGCGGCCGGCCGTAATAGATCGATCGGAACACCGCCGCGTCGCTCGCCCCGTATCGCCAGCGGCCGTCGCCGAGGTTCGGCCCCACCGCGCCGGCGGCGGCGTCGGCGTGACAGTCCGAGCAGTGCATCGACACGAACAGCGTCGCACCCGCGTGTGCGATCGCCGGCTCGCCGCGGTAGGGGTTCTGCACCACCGGGCCGGGCGGTGGTCGGCCGCCGGCCGCGATGTGCGCGGGATTCGCGACGCCCGGCGCGGCGATCACCGGGGCGTGCGTCGGCGTCGCGCCGCGGCTCCCGGCGACCACGAGACCCAGCAGCGCCGGGACCGCCCATCGCGCCGCACTCGATCTCCAGGACAGCGTGCGTTGCGGTCGCATCGGCTCAGAGCCCGAAGATCCAGACCATGCCGCCCTGGCTGGTGCGGCTCGCCAGGTTCTTCACCAGGGGATTCGGGGCACGCAGGTCGGTCGGATCGTCGGACGACGTATCGCCGGCGAGCAGCGCCCAGTCGCCGCCGATACCGGCGTAGATCGCGACGTATTGCCGTCCGTCGGGGCCGCGGAAGGCGATCGGCGCACCGACGACCCCGGAGCCGACCTTGAACCGGTACAGGAGCTTGCCGGTTCGAGCGTCGACCGCCTTGAACCAGCCGTCGAGCGTCCCGTAGAACGCGACGTCGCCCGCGGTCACGAGCGCGCCGCTCCAGCTCGGATAAGGCTCCTTGTCCTTCCACACCACGCGACCGGTCGCGGCGTCCCACGCGATGAACGCGCCGAGATTGCCGCCGGGTCCCGGGGTGTACGGGCTCGATACCCCCATGTAGGGCGTGCCCTTGATGTAGGCGATCTGATGGACCTTGTAGTCCATGCAGAAATTGTTGGTCGACGTGTAGAACAAGTGGGTCTGCGGCGAGTAGGCGGGGGGTGACGCCGGACTCACGCCGCCTTCGAGGCTCGGGCAGATGCCTTTCACGTTGCCCTTCGTATCACCGGTCTGCATCGCCGGATTCTCGACCGGCCGTCCCGTTGCGAGATCGATCGATTTCGCCCAGGTCTCGTGCGTGAAGGGTTTGGCGACCAGCACGCGCCCCGTCGACCGATCGAGCGTGTACGCGAAGCCGTTCTTGTCGAAATGCACCAGCGCCGGCACCGGCTTGCCGCCGATGGTCAGGTCCGCGAGGACCATCGCCCCGGTCGCGTCGTAGTCCCAGCTGTCGTGCGGCGTGAACTGATAGGCCCAGACCAGCGTTCCATCTTCCGGCCGGCGCGCGAGCACGCTGCTCGTCCAACGGTTGTCGCCGCCGCGCTGCTCGGCGTCGTACGGACCGGCGTTACCGGTCCCGTAATACAGGAGGTCCCGCTTCGGATCGTAGGAAATCCAGCCCCACACCGGGCCGCCGCCGTGCTTCCAGGTGCCGTTGGCCCAGCTGCGCACCCCCAGCTCGGTCCCGCTCACGTACGGCGGATGGAACTCGCCCGCCTTGATCAGCATGCCGGCGTCCGGGCCGAGGTTGTGCCCGGTCCACACCACGCGGCCGGTCGCGAGGTCGAGCCCCTTGATCCAGCCGTAGATCCCGAACTCCCCGCCCGATGCGCCGACGATCACGCGGTCGCCGATCACGAGCGGTGCCATCGTCACGGTCTCGCCGTCGGCGACGCTTGCGATCTTCGTCTCCCAGACGGGATGGCCGGTCGCCGCATCGACCGCGACCGTGTGTCCGTCGAGGAGGTTGTAGATGATCTTGCCGTCGGCATAGACCGCACCGCGGTTCACCACGTCGCAGCACGCGGCGCCGATCGCCGCGCGGGACACGTTCGGACGGTACTTCCACTTCAGCGGATAGCCGGGGCGGCCGAGGTCGAACGCGTAGAGCACGTTCGGCCAGGGCGTGACCACGTACATCGTATCGCCGACCACGAGCGGCTGCCCTTCGTGGCCACCGAGCACGCCGGTCGAGAAGCTCCACACCGGATGCAGCCGGGGCGCGTTCGCGACGTCGATCTGATCGAGCGGGCTGTAGCGGGTCGCCGCGTAGTCGCCGGCCGGCATCGGCCATTCGCCGTCGGCGGGTGCCTCGACGGCGGCGGGTGCGGCTGCGGCGCGACCGTCCGCCCTGGCAAGCCCGGCCCCGCACGCGATCGCCGTGATCGCGAGGCAACCCGCGGCACACGCACGCGCCCCAATTCGCTTGCGGAGGATCTGGCTCACGATGGCCCGGACCATATCATGGTCGCGGCCGAGCGACCAGCCGAGCGGTGACGTGCCGCAGCCGCAGCGTCTCAGAGGTCGGCGAGCACGCCGGCCAGCGCCATCGGCTGGCTGAAGAACGGGGAATGATCGCTCTCGAGGGTCAGTCGCCGTGCGCACGGCGTCGCGGCCTGCATGCGCCGCTGGGCGCGCAACCCGATCGTCCGGTCCCGCGCGCACTCGACGTAGCAGCGCGGCACGCGGCCGAATCGTGTCGCGCTCACCCGAATCGGGGTGGCGAACGGCGCGAGTGGCTGAGGCACGAGCAACGACCGCGCGAGCGCGAAGTCCTCGTCACTGCACTCCCCGTAGAGGATCTCGCGCAGCCCGTCCGTTCGCAGCGAGGCGGTCCGGCGGTCGGCGGAGATCACCATCGCGGCGCCGATCCGCGAGTCCTCGTCGAGCGCCGCCTCCTCACGGACCGAGCGTCCGTCCTCAAGCAGGTAGGCGGCGACGTAGACCAGCGTCCGGATGCGCTCCGGCACGCGTTCGGCGACCTCGGAGAGCACCGCGCCGCCGAGGCTGTGGCCGACGAGGATCACCGGCTCCGGCCGCTCGGCGATCCGGGCGGCGATCTGGTCGGCCCAGAGCGCGAGCGAGACCGTCTCCGGTGGCGTTCGGTCGCGGCCGAGCGATGCCAGATCCGGCGCGTCCACCCGGTGTCCGGCGCGCTCGAGTGCCGCCTGCACGCGATACCAGCACCAGCCACCGTGCCAGGCGCCGTGGATCATCACGAAGTCCGACATGTCATTCACCTCCGGCGGCGCGCGCGGGGAGGAGCGCCGTGAGCAGCGCTTGCAGCTGCTCGATCAAGGGTGCCGCGACCGCCGGCTCGAACGCCGGCCGGGTCTCGTCGCGCAGGTAGGCCGACTGGGCGATCTCGAGCTGTACCGCCTCGACGCCCGCCGACGGGCGACCGTAGTGGCGGGTGATGTAACCGCCTTTGAAGCGGCCGTCGATCACGTGACTGAAACGGCGCTGTCCGCGAAGCTGCGCGTCGATCCGTCGCGCCGTCTCGGGGTGGCAGCTGCGGCCGTCGGCGGTGCCGATGTTCAGGTCCGGCAGACGGCCGTCGAACAGCGCTGGCACCGCGGAGCGAATCGAGTGCGCATCCCACAGCAGACAGCGCCCATGGCGAGCGAGCGTCGCGTGAATCATCGCGGCGAGGCGCTCGTGATAGGGTTGCCAGTAGCGGACGATCCGCGCGTGGATCCGCGTCGCGGTCGGCTCTGCGCCGGGTGCGTACAGCGCTCGGCCGTCGAAGGTCTCGACCGGACACACCGAGGTCTCGCGCATCCCGGGATAGAGCGGCGCACCGTCCGGGGGGCGGTTCAGGTCGACCACGTAACGCGAATGGGTCGCCACGATCATCGAGGCGCCGAGCGAGTCGCAGAACTCGTACAGTCGCGGAACGTACCAATCGGTGTCCGGCAGCGTGTGCGCGGCCGGCGTCAGGCACGAGGCGATCGGCGGCGGCAGGTGGGTGCCCGCATGCGGTACGCTGACGACGAGCGGCGCGCGCCCGTCGATTGCCTCGAACAGCGGTTCGAGCGCGCCGGCTTCCTCGCTCACGGTTGAGCGACCGACGGCAGCAGGCCGCCGACGAGGTCGCGGAACCGGCCGCTCAGAACCCAGTCCCGGGCGACCTGCAGGTCGGGCGAGAAGTAGCGATCCGCCGAGTAGAACGGGATGCGCGCCCGCAACTCGGCGTGCACCGTCTCGAGCGTCGGCGAGGACCGCGACGGTCGGTGGAAATCGATCCCTTGTGCGGCCGCGAGCACTTCCACGCCGATCACCGCGGCCGCGTTGTCGAGCATCCGCGACAGGCGCCGCGCACCGTGGGTCGCCATGCTCACGTGATCTTCCTGGTTCGCCGACGTCGGGATCGAGTCGACGCTGCACGGCGTGGCGATCGTCTTGTTCTCCGCGACCAGGGCGGCGGCCGTCACCTGCGCGATCATGAAGCCGCTGTTCACGCCGCTGTGCTCGACGAGGAACGGCGGCAGTCCGCTCATCTTGGGGTCGACGAGCACCGCGGTCCGCCGCTCGGAGAGGCTGCCGATCTCGGCGATCGCGAGCGCGAGCGTATCGGCCGCGAACGCGACCGGCTCGGCGTGGAAATTGCCGCCGGACAGCGCGGCCTCGTCGTCGCTGAACAACAGCGGATTGTCGGTGACCGCATTCGCCTCGATCGTGAGCGTCTGCGCGGCCCGCCGGATCAGGTCGAGGCAGGCGCCCATCACCTGCGGCTGACAGCGGAACGAGTACGGATCCTGGACGCGCGAGCAGTCGACGTGGGACGCGCGGATCGCGCTGCCGGCGATCAAGCGACGATAGGCCGCGGCGACGTCGATCTGACCCGGTTGCCCGCGAAGCGCGTGGATCCGCGGATCGAACGGCGCATCGCTCCCCTTGAGCGCATCGATCGACATCGCGCCGGCGACGACCGCGGCGGCGAACAGGTCCTCGCAGCCGAACAGCGCGTGCAGCGCGAGCGCGGTCGATACCTGGGTGCCGTTGATCAGCGCGAGGCCCTCCTTCGCGCGCAAGCGCAGCGGCTCGAGCCCCGCGCGGCGCAAGCCCTCGGCCGCGGCGACCCGTCGGCCCGCGACCCGGGTTTCCCCGATCCCGAGCAGCACGGCGCTCAGGTGCGCGAGCGGCGCGAGATCGCCCGACGCGCCGACCGAGCCTTGCGCCGGAACGCGCGGCAGCACGTCGTGGCGCAGCAGCGCGATCAGCGCGTCCACCAGCGGTCTGCCGACGCCCGAGTGGCCTCGCGCGAGCGCGTTGACCTTCAGTGCGATCGCGAGCCGCACGACCTCGTCGGGCAGATCGTCGCCGATCCCGGCCGCGTGCGACAGCAGCAGGTTTCGCTGCAGCAGCTCGAGCTGGTCGTCCGGGATCCGGGTCTGCGCGAGCAAGCCGAATCCGGTGTTGATCCCGTAGACCGCGTGCCCGCGCGCGACCACCCGGTCGACGAGCGCCGCGGACGCGGCGACCCGCTCGAGGTCGGCGCCGTCGAGGCGCAGCTCGAGCGGGCCGCGATGGATCCGGCGCAGGTCGGCGAGGCACAGCTCTCCCGCGCGCAGCTCGATCGGCGGTGCGGCGCCGGTCATCGCGACCGGCCGATCATCGGCAGGTTCAGTCCCTGCTCGCGCGCACATTCGATCGCGAGCTCGTAGCCCGCATCGGCATGGCGCATCACGCCCGTCGCCGGGTCGTTCCAGAGCACGCGCGCGATCCGACGCGCCGCGGCGGCGGTGCCGTCGCACACGATCACGACGCCGGCGTGCTGCGAGTAGCCCATGCCGACCCCGCCGCCGTGGTGGATCGAAACCCAGGTCGCCCCGCTCGCGGTGTTCAGCAGCGCGTTGAGCAGCGGCCAGTCGGAGACGGCGTCGGATCCGTCGCGCATCGCCTCGGTCTCGCGATTCGGGCTCGCGACCGAGCCCGAGTCCAGGTGGTCGCGACCGATCACCACGGGCGCCTTGAGTTCGCCGCGGGCGACCATTTCGTTGAACGCGAGGCCGAGCCGGTGCCGCTGGCCGAGGCCGACCCAGCAGATCCGCGCCGGCAGGCCCTGGAACTGGATCCGCGTGCGCGCCATGTCGAGCCAATGATGCAGGTGCGGATCGTCCGGGATCAGCTCCTTCACCTTGGCATCGGTGCGGTAGATGTCCTCCGGGTCCCCGGACAGCGCCGCCCAGCGGAACGGACCGACGCCGCGGCAGAACAGCGGACGGATGTATTCCGGGACGAATCCCGGAATGTCGAACGCCCGGTCCACGCCCTCGTCCTGCGCGCCCTGACGCAGGTTGTTGCCGTAGTCGAAGACCGGCAGGCCCATCGCGCGATAGCGCAGCAGATACTCGACGTGCGTCGCCATCGAGCGCTTCGCGGCCGCCGCGGTTCCAGCGGGGTCTTCGACGCGGCGGCGGTCCCAGTCCTCGACGCTCCAGCCCTGCGGCAGATAGCCGTTCACCGGGTCGTGTGCGGAGGTCTGATCGGTGAGGGCGTCCGGACGGATCCCGCGCTCGAGGAGTGTCGCGAGCACGTCGACGACGTTGCCGAGCAGCGCGATCGACACCGGCCGACCGGTCCGCCGGGCCTCCTCGAGCCGCGCGAGCGCGTCGTCGAGCGAGTGCGCCTCGACGTCGACATAGCCGGTCTCGAGGCGCTTCGCGATGCGCTCACGGCGGCATTCGACCGCGAGCAGGCTCGCGCCCGCCATCGTCGCGGCCAGTGGTTGCGCGCCGCCCATTCCGCCCAGGCCCGCGGTCAGGATCCACTTGCCCGACAGATTGCCCGCGAAGTGCCGGCGGCCCATCTCGACGAAGGTTTCGTAGGTTCCCTGGACGATGCCCTGGCTGCCGATGTAGATCCACGACCCCGCGGTCATCTGCCCGAACATCATCAGGCCGCGCCGGTCGAGTTCGTTGAAATGCTCCCAGGTCGCCCAATGCGGCACGAGGTTCGAGTTCGCGATCAGCACCCGCGGCGCGTCGGCGTGGGTCGGGAACACGCCGACGGGCTTGCCGGACTGGATCAGCAGCGTCTCCTCTTCGCCCAGCTCGCGGAGCGTCTCGACGATGCGGTCGTAGCAGTCCCAGTTGCGTGCCGCCCGGCCGATCCCGCCGTACACGACGAGGTCGGCGGGATTCTCGGCGACTTCCGGGTCGAGGTTGTTCATCAGCATGCGCAGCGGCGCCTCGGTGGTCCAGCTGCGCGCGCAGAGCGTGGTACCGCGCGGCGCGCGGATCACGCGGGAGGGGGGTGGAGTTCGCATGGGGTGATCACCTCTAGGGACGGAATCGTCCGGACAGTTCGTAACGGGAGCCGGGATGATGGAGCTTCGCGACCGACGCGATCGCATCCCTCGACCAGGTGCGCCGAATCACCAGCAGGCACGGCTCGGTGCGCTTCATCGAGAGCCAGCGCGCGGTCCGCGCATCCGGCAGTACCGCGCGCAGCACGTGCTCGGCCTCCTGGAGCGGCGCCGCCTCGATCAGATAGTCGTGCGGCGTCACCTGGGTGAAGTCGACGTCCAGGTAATCCGGCGCGAGGCTCGCGCGCACGTACCGGTCCTCGAGCTGCACGGGCCGCCCATTCTCGAAGTGCACGAGCGACGAATAGAAGAGCTCGGTGCGCGGCGCGACGCGAAAGTCCTCGGCGAGCTGCGCGACCGCCCGCACGCGCTCGCGTGCGACGACCTCGACCCGATAGGCCGAGCCGCGCTCGCGGATCTCGTCGGCGATGCTGCGGATCTCGAGCGGGTGCGCGCGGGCCTGAGGCTCGGCGACGAAGCTGCCGACGCCGGCGACGCGTACCAGCACGCCTTCGTCGCTCAGTTCGCGCAGCGCCCGGTTGGCGGTCATTCGCGACACGCCGAAGGACTTCACGAGCTCGTTCTCCGAAGGAACGCGCTGCGACGGCGCCCACTTCCCGGAATCGATGTTCGCGAGGATGTGGCGCTTGACCCGCAGGTACAGGGGGGCAACCGATGCGGCGGACTTCGACATGGGCTCAGCTTATCTTGTATAGACAACCATGGTCAACTCCGGGGCCGACGTCGACGCCGCCGCGCTCAGCGCGCGTCGAGGCGCTGCACCACGGCGCGGTAGCCCGCCTCGGCGGCCGCGCGCAACGGGTGGCGGTGTTCCGCGAGCGCGCGACGGCCGGCGACGCAGACCTCGCGGATCGCGGCCCGAGCGCCGGCGAACACCAGGTGGTCGAGCGCCGCCTCCGGCGCGGCACCGGCCAGCGCCGGGTGCGCCGGGTCGAGCGCGAGCCAGTCCGCGCGGCGACCCACGGCGATCTCGCCGACC
>JAJXYU010000066.1 GCA_021780395.1 Pseudomonadota bacterium | reverse complement strand
TTCGCCGGGTCGACGTCTATACGGATCATGCGGCCGCCGAGCGCGAGCCGGGTCGACCAGTAGATGTCCGTTTCCGCGATCTCGGTGCCGACCGCGAGCACGACGTCCGCGGATGCCGCGAGCTCCTGCGTCTCGCGATAGGGGAGCGATGCGCCGAGGTGGGCCTCGTGGCGATCCGGCAGGATCCCCTTGCCGGCGGTCGTCGTGACCAGCAGCGCGTCGAGGCGCTCCGCGAGGATGCGCAGTTCGCCCGCCGCGTGCACCGCGCCGCCACCGGCGACGATCAATGGCCGCTCGGCCGCGTTCAGCAGCCGCGTCGCTTCCTCGATCGCCGCCGGGTCGCCTGCGCCCGGCGAGGGCGGCGCAGGAAAGCGCTCCGGCACGAGGTCGGTGCTCTCGCCGAGCAGATCGAGTGGCACCTCCAGGTACGCCGGGCGGGGCCGTCCGCTGCGTAGCGAGGCGAGGCACGCGCGCAGGTGGTCGCGCACGTCCTCGGCGGACCGGGCCGAGCGGGCGATCCCGAAGACACGGTCGGCGAGCGCGTGCTGATCGCGCAATTCATGCAGGACGCCCCAGGCCTTGCCGAGCGTCGCCCGCGGCGGCGTGCTCGCGATCACCAGCATCGGAACCGAATCGGAGTACGCTTGCCCGGCCGGGGTGAGCACGTTGGTGAGCCCGGGCCCGGAGATCACGAACGCGGCCGCCGGGCGACCGCTCGCGCGGGCGTGGCCGTCCGCGGCGAATCCGGCCCCCTGCTCGTGGCGCACCAGCACGTGCCGGATCTTCGAGTGCGCGAGTCCGCGATAGAACTCGAGGGTATGAACCCCGGGAATTCCGAACGCGGTGTCGATATCATTGGCAGCCAAGGTTTCGACGAGATACCGCCCGACAGTGATCGACATCGGTGAGCCCTTGCTAGCGGCGCGCGGAAGTGCGCGTTACGGGGCCGGAAGTATGCAAGTCGGTCATGCGCTAGGCAAGACGAGAGGATCGAGACGATGAAGTTTTCCGCATTGGTCGAACGCATCGCCGGCGACGGCGCCGATGCCTGGATCACGCACTACGAGGCACGGGCCGCGCGAGATCGTGGCGAAGACGTGATCCTGCTGAGCGCCGGGGACCCGGATCTCGAGACGCCGGATGCCGTGCGCGAGCGCGCGATCGAGTGCATCCGCGCCGGCGACACCCACTACACCCCGACCACCGGACGGCAGCACCTGCGCGAGGCGATCGCCGCCCTGCACGCGGCGCGAACCGGGCAGCGGGCGAGCGCCGATCAGATCGTCGTGCTCGCGGGTGCGCAGAACGGGCTGTTCGCGACGTCGCTGTGCCTCGCTGGCCCGGGCGACGAGGTGATCTCGTTCGATCCGATGTACACGACCTATCCGGCGACGATCGAGGTGTCCGGCGCCCGCCTGGTGCGCGTACCGGCGCCCGCGCGCACGGGCTTCCGGATCGACCTCGAAGCGCTCGAGCGGGCGATCACGCCGAGGACCCGCGCGATCTTCCTGGCGACCCCGAGCAACCCCACCGGCGTGATCACGAACGAGGCGGAGCTCGCGGTGATCGGGGATCTCGCCGAGCGGCATTCGCTGTGGGTCGTCGCCGACGAGGTCTACGCCGGCATCGCGCCCGGCGGACGGGTCCCGGGCCTTGCGACGCGTTTGCCCGAACAGGTGGTGACGATCTGCAGTCTGTCGAAGACGCATGCGATGCCGGGCTGGCGCGCCGGCTGGGTCGCCGGACCGCGCGCGTTCGCGGCCCACGTCGAGTCGCTGGTCATGTGCATGCTGTTCGGACTGCCGGGTTTCGTGCAGGAGGCGGCCGCGACCGCGATCTCGATCGCGCCGCAGGCCGAGGCGCGCACCCGCGAGTACTGCACCGCCCGCCGGGACCTGCTGCTCGGCGAACTGCGCGGCGCGAAGAACCTGACCTGCGCGGCTCCCGAGACCGGCATGTTCATGCTGCTCGACGTGCGTGCGACCGGACTCACGGGCTACCAGTTCATGCGCGGGCTCTACGAGGCCGAGCGCGTCGCGGTGCTCGACGGCGGGGCGTTCGGACGGGAGACGGAAGGGTTCGTGCGCGTCTTCGTCGCGACCGACGAACCCGTGCTGCGCGAGGCGAGCGCACGCATCCGGCGGTTCGCGAACTCCCTGCCCGCCGCGAAGAGCCGCGCGGGCTGAGCGCCGTGGGCGAGGGCGGAACCGATCGCGGGATCATCGTCCGGGCTCCCGGCGGCCCCGAGGCGCTCGAATGGACCGTGCTCGAGACCGGTGCGCCGGGAACGGGCGAGGTACGGATCGCGCACCGGGCGATCGGCGTGAACTTCCTCGACACCTATTACCGCAGCGGTCTGTACGCGTGGCCCGCGACGCCGCTGATTCCGGGCAGCGAAGCGGCCGGCGTGGTCGAAGCGGTCGGGCCCGGGGTCGCGGAGTTCGCCGCCGGCGACCGGGTCGCGTACACGATGCCGCTCGGCGCGTACCGCGAGCGGCGCATCGTGCCGGCGGATCGTCTGGTGAAGCTTCCGGACGGCGTGTCGTTCGAGACCGCGGCAAGCGTGATGCTGAAAGGATTGACCGCGCAGTTCCTGGTCACGTCCTGCTTCCCCGTCCGTGCGGGCCAGTGCGCGCTGGTGCACGCGGCCGCCGGCGGCGTCGGGTTGCTGCTCGGCCAATGGCTCGCGGCGATCGGTGCGACCGCGATCGGCACGGTCGGCTCCGACGAGAAGGGCGCGATCGCGCTCGAAAACGGCTACTCGCACGTGATCAATTACCGCACCTCGGACTTCGCCGAGCGCGTCGCCGCGCTCACCGGCGGTGCGCGCTGCGACGTGGTCTATGATTCGGTCGGCCAGGAGACCTGGCGCGGCTCGCTGCGATGCCTCAAGCGGCGCGGAACGTTCGTGAACTTCGGTCAATCCTCGGGGATGATCACCGACTTCAGGCTCGCGGATCTCGCCGCGGGCGGATCCTTGTTCGCGACCCGCCCGGTGCTGTTCGATTACATCGCCGCGCGCGAGGACCTGGTCGGCCGCGCGGCCGACCTGTTCGCGCGCGTCGCGGCCGGTGATGTGCGCGCGGTCACCGCCGAGCAGGCCGCGCTCGCCGACGCGCGCGAGGCGCACGCGGCGCTCGCCGCGCGGCGCACCATCGGTGCGACCGTGTTGCTGCCGGCCTGAGGGGCGCTCGCGGCGGGCGGTCCGCCAGGCACCGCGCGCTCAGCCGAGCGGCAGCGCGGTCGATTCCTTGATCACGGTGACCGCGACCGAGGAATTCACCGACTGCACGAACGGAATTCGCGACAGGTAGTCGAGATAGAACGCCTCGAACGA
>JAJXYU010000143.1 GCA_021780395.1 Pseudomonadota bacterium | reverse complement strand
GCCGGGTCGCGATGATCCCGTTGTCCGCGTTCTACGCCGACGGGACGGATACCGGTTTCATCCGGCTGAGCTTCGCGAAGGACGATGCGACCCTGATCGAGGGCGCGAGGCGTCTTCGCGAGGTCTGACGCCGCGGGCCGAATCCGGCGGTCGGGGCGGTCGTGCCACTGCGGCCCCGGGCATCCGGAGCGATCTCGGCAAATGCTTAGGCAATAACGATGAGTGCGCATGGCTGACGGGTGCGGCAAGTGGTACCGTCCCCGGCGATGCCGATCATGAACGCATCCGCGCGACGTTCGACGACCCGAATCCTGCTGGCGGTCACCCTCTGTCTACTCGCCGAGCAGTGGGCGTTCGCGGCCCACGTCGGCGCGGGCCCTTCCGCGATGCCCGGCTGTTCGATGGGCATGGCGATGCCGATGCCCGCGGGTCGGCGTTCGGCGCATCCGTTGGCCGGGATCGCCTGCATCGCGCATTGCACCGCACAACCCGCGGTCGTTGCGCATGCGCCCGCGTCGAACGCCCCGAATCGGATCGACGTCGCGCTGCCGGCGGTGCTCGCCGCCGTCCCGCCGGTGCGCCGGATTCGATGGGTTCCCGACCGAACGGCCGCAGCTCGCGCGCCACCCCATTTTCGTACTCTTCTCTACTGCTCGCTCCTGATCTAGCGACCGTCGGCATTCGTCGCCGCGGTGTCGCGCGCGCCTCGTCGTGCGCGATCGGACTGGATCACCGGAGTCATTCGTCATGCGTCTTCTCGTTCGCTCCCTGTCGTTACTGCTACTGCTGTTGCCGGCCGTTCGGCTGCACGCGTCCGAGGCGCCGCTGACCCTCGTTCAGGCCGTGCAGCGAGGGCTTGCACGCGCGCCCTTGGTTCGAGCGGACCGCGACAGCATCGCCGCATCGCGCGCGCAGGCGGACCGGGCCGGGCGGCTGCCGGATCCGTCGATGTCGGTCGGCGTCTCGAACTATCCCGTGACCTCGCCGGACGCGCTGCGCTGGGGAGCCGAACCGATGTCGATGCGCACGGTCGGGGTCACGCAGGCGATTCCGTCGAAGGCGATGCGCACGGCGGAGCGGCGGCTCGCGGATGCGGGCGTGGACGTCGCGGTGGCCCTCCGTGCGATCACGGTCGAGGATACGCAACGGCGCGTCGCCGACGCGTGGATCGCGGTCTGGGCGCAGCGCCGACGCCGCATCGAACTCCTCGATCTTCGCGAGGAGAGCCGGCTCGCGGTACAGGTCGCGAAGGCGCGCCTGAAGGGCGGCGACGGCACCGTCACCGACGTGCTCGCGGCGCAGTCGGCCGCGCTCACCCTCGAGAATCGGATCGATGCGGTCGACGCCGCCCGGGAGGCGGCGCGCGCCGAGCTGCGGCGCTGGGTCGGGTCGAGCGCGAACCGGCTGGCCGCGGCGCCGGATTTCGCACGCCTTCCGCAGGCGCCCGCGGTGCTCGAAGCGCGCGTCGACCGCCAAGTGCCGATGCGCATCTGGCGAGCACGCGAAAGCGCGGCGGCGGCGACGCTCGCGGAAGCGCGCGCGGCGAAGCACCCGGACTGGAGCGTCGGGGTCGCCTACGGCAACCGGGGCTCCGGACGTTCCGACATGGTGTCGCTGCAATTCAGCGTGAGCTTGCCGGTGTTCACCCGCCACCGCCAGGATCCGGGGATCGACGCGGCGGACGACGACTGGCGCGCGGTGCAGGCTGAGCATCGGGATGCGCGGCGGGCGCAGCGCGCGGCCGTCGAGGCGAGGCTCGCCGTGTGGCGCGGGTGGACGCGGCGGATCGATCGCGATCGCGATCGGTTGCTGCCGCTCGCCCGTGATCGGGCTCGCGCCGCGCTGGCCGCCTACCGTGGCGGCGGCTCGCTGCAGCCCTGGCTCGAGGCGCGTCGCGACGAGATCGCGCTGCGCTTGGGCTACGTCGACGCCCTGGCGGCGCGCGCCGAGCAATGGACGGCGCTCGCCTATTTGATGCCGGCGAAGGGGGAACTGCCATGAGACGTCTCCTGCTCGCGGTGATCGCGCCATGCGCGGCGCTTGCGCTCGTCTCGCTCGGCTACTGGGCCGGTCATCGATCGCCGACGCCCGGAGTTCGCCCCGTACCGGTGGTATCGAGCGAGAGTCCGAAGGCCGCACGGCGGATCCTCTATTGGTACGACCCGATGGCGCCCACGCAGCACTTCGACCATCCGGGGCTCTCGCCGATGGGCATGCAGATGGTGCCGAAATACGCCGCTGGTCCTGCCGGCTCACCGGGCGTGCGCATCGATCCGCGGATGGCCGAAAATCTCGGAATACGCACCGCGATCGTCGAGCGTCGGGCCTTGGCGTCGCGCGTGCGCGTACCGGCCAGCGTGAGCTGGAATCTCGACGAGGCGTACACGATCAGCGCGCGCGCCGACGGAATCGTCACGCGGCTCGACGTCCGCGCGCCCTATACGCGCGTCGCCGCCGGCCAGCCGCTGGCGGCACTGCTGGCACCGGCCTGGGGCGGTGCACTCGGCGAGTATGCCGCGCTCCTGCATTCCCGGTCGTCCGATGCTCGCGCGCTGCGCGCGGCCGCACGCGAGCGCCTGCGCGTGCTCGGCCTGGCGGATCGCGACGTGCGCGACGCAATCCGCGGACGCGGTCCGGGGTCCTCGGTCGCGGTGCGTTCGCCCGAGGCCGGCGTGATCGTGACCGTGGATGTACGGGAAGGGCAGCGCGTCAACGCGGGTCAGACGCTGATGACGCTCAACGGGCTGGGAACGGTCTGGCTGATCGCCGCGATCCCTCAGGGCGCGATCGACGGGATCGGTGCCGGCACCCCCGCCGAGGCACGCGTGGATGCGTTCCCGGGACGGATTTTCCAGGGCTTCGTCGAGCAGGTGCTGCCCGAGGTCGATCCCGCGACCCGGACGCAGCCGGCCCGCATCGTGCTCGCGAATCCCGGCCGGATGCTCGCACCCGGCATGTTCGCGACGGTGTCGTTGCGACCGGCGCCGAGACCCGCGCTGCCGCTCGTGCCGACGGGCGCGATCATCGCCACCGGCGCGGCGACACGGGTGATCCTCGCGACCGGGAACGGCCACTTCGAACCGGTTCCGGTCGTGCCCGGCCGATCGGCCGGCGGTTACACCGAGATCTTGCGCGGTGTTCGGGGCGGGGAACGCATCGTCGTCTCGGGTCAGTTCCTGATCGATTCGGAGGCCAGCCTGTCGGGCGCGCTGGGACGCCTGTGATCGCCGCGGTGATCCGCTGGTCGATCGCTCATCGAGCGCTGGTGCTGCTCGGCGCGTTGGTGCTCGCGCTCGCGGGCGTCTACGCGGTGTCCCGGACGCCGCTCGATGCGCTGCCCGACCTGTCCGACACCGAG
>JAJXYU010000284.1 GCA_021780395.1 Pseudomonadota bacterium | reverse complement strand
GCCGCGGTGCGCGCCTCCAGCCGCGCAAACTCCTGGATGAGCGGCGCCGCGTCCGCGCCGGCCGCGCCGAGCTCGGCGAGCGCGTCGCGGCGGATCGCATCGAGCTGCCGCGCGCTCCATGCGCGGCCGAAGAACTGGGTCGCGATCTCCGGCACCTGGTGGGCCTCGTCGAGGATCACCGCGTCGGCGCCGGGCAAGAGGTCGCCGAAGCCCTCCTCTTTCAACGCGAGGTCCGCGAGCAGCAGGTGATGGTTCACGACGACGACGTCGGCGGCCTGGGCCGCGCGGCGCGCCTCGAGCACGTGGCAGTGGTGCGCGTGCGCGCATTCCGCGCCGAGACAGTTGTCGCGCGTCGAGGTGATCCGCGGCCACAGTGGCGAGCGCTCGGGCAGATCCGCGAGTTCGGCGAGATCGCCGGTCTTGGTCGACACCGCCCAGCGCTCGACGCGCACCAGCGTGCGCTCGACCGCACGCTCGAAGCCCGGCAGCCCGCGCTCGCGGGTCGTGAGCTCGAGCCGGTGGCGGCACAGGTAGTTCGCACGGCCTTTCAGCAACGCGACCTGCGCGGGGCTGCCGAGCGCGCGGGCAAGCAGCGGCAGGTCGCGGTGATAGAGCTGGTCCTGGAGCGTGCGCGTGCCGGTCGACAGGATCACCCGCCGTCCGGACAGCAGCGCCGGGACGAGATACGCGAAGGTCTTGCCGGTCCCGGTGCCCGCCTCGACGATCAAGGGCTCGGCGAGGGTGAGCGCACGCGCGACCGCCGCCGCCATCGCGGACTGCTCCGGTCGGACGCGAAAGCCCGGCCACGCGCGCGCGAGCGGGCCGGACGGGGCGAAGCACTCGGCGACGTCGTTCAGCATCGGCGCGGGACTCAGCGCAGCACCGCGGTGTAGCGCAGGTACGCGACCGACCCGGACTGCAGCGGATCCTCGAGCACCCAGCGCAGGTTGGTGTAATCGGCGGCGGTCGCCGGGCGCGGCCGGCCGTCCGCGCCGGTCACGCGCAGGCGACCCGGCGCGGCGTAGCTGCGCCCGCCGTCGACCGAGAAGCGGATCCTCGCGCCGGGGCCGACCGCGGTGTCCGCGACGTAGCGCATCCGGCCCGGGATCGGCGTGGTCACGACGACACCGGTCACCGGCAACGGACCGAGATTGGTCACGCGCAAGGTGTAGATCACCGGATCGCCGGCGACGACGTGATCCGCGGGCACCAGCCGGATCCGCGGGTGGCCGTCGACGACGACATGTCGTTCGACCGCGGCGGTGGTCACGACGCCGATCGAGCCGCTCGGGATCGTCGTCGGTGCGGGCCCGGGCGCGGGCGAGGCCTGCGCGAACGCCGCGCGCGCGAGCACCAGGGGTCCCGCCAGCGCCAATGCAAGCGCCGTCCGTCGAGCCGATTTTCGGTGTAAATCCATGATCCGAGAGGATTTTACCCGTATGTTAGACTATTTACTCCATCGTCGACGCGAAAGGACACCCATGGCGCTCGCTCCGCATCCGGTCGGGGACCTGTCATCGATCAGCCACGACGTCGCCGCCTGGGTCGCCGAGGTCGCGCAGCTCACCGTGCCGTCGGCCGTGCACTGGTGCGACGGGAGCGATGCCGAGTTCCGAATGCTCCAGCGTGAGCTCGTGTCCGCGGGCGAGCTCATCCCCCTCAACGAAAGCGCCTACCCCGGCTGTTTCCTGTATCGCTCGGACCCCAGCGACGTCGCGCGCGTCGAGCACCTGACCTACGTGTGCACCCGCAGCCGCGACGACGCGGGTCCGAACAACCTGTGGATGGCGCCCGCCGAGGCGCACCGCAAGCTCGACGACCTGTTCCGCGGCTGCATGCGCGGGCGCACGATGTACGTGGTCCCGTACTGCATGGGCCCGCTCGACTCGCCGCTCGCCCGCTGCGGCGTCGAGATCACCGACAGCCCCTACGTCGTGCTCAACATGCACCTGATGACCCGGACGGGCCGCGCGGCGCTCGAGCGCATCGGCCGCGAGAGCACGTTCGTCAAGGGCCTGCACTCGATCGGCGAGCTCGATCCGGCGCGGCGCTTCATCATGCACTTCCCCGAAGAGACGATGATCAAGAGCTTCGGCTCGGGCTACGGCGGCAACGCGCTGCTCGGCAAGAAGTGCCACGCGCTGCGGATCGCGAGCTGGCAGGCGCGCCGCGAAGGCTGGCTCGCCGAGCACATGCTGATCGCCGGGATCGAGAGTCCGGACGGCCGGACCCGCTACGTCGCCTGCGCGTTCCCGTCGGCCTGCGGCAAGACGAACCTCGCGATGCTGATCCCGCCGGCGAGCTACCCCGGCTGGAAGATCTGGACGGTCGGCGACGACATCGCCTGGCTGCATCCGGGGAGCGATGGGCGGCTCTACGCGATCAACCCCGAATCCGGCTACTTCGGCGTGGTGCCGGGCACGAACCCGAAGACCAACCGCAACGCCTACGAGACGATCCGCCGCGACACGATCTTCACGAATGTCGCGCTGACCGCGGGCGGCGAGCCGTGGTGGGAAGGGCTGCACGAGGGGCAGCCCGCGTTCGACTGGCGCGGGCGGCCGTACGACCCGGCGAACGGTCCGGCCGCGCATCCGAACTCGCGCTTCACGGTCACCGCGCGACGCAACCCGAGCTACACCCGCGCAGCCGAGGATCCGCGGGGCGTGCCGATCTCGGCGATCGTGTTCGGCGGCCGGCGCCGCACGCTCGCGCCGCTGGTCTACCAGGCGCGCAGCTGGAACCACGGCGTGCTGGTCGGTGCCTCGGTCGCCTCCGAGACCACCGCCGCCGCAACCGGCGAGGTGGGCGTCGTGCGCCGCGACCCGATGGCGATGAAGCCGTTCGCGGGCTACCACTTCGGCGACTACTGGGATCACTGGATCAAGGTCGGCGCGCGCCTCGAGCACCCCCCGCAGGTGTTCCACGTGAACTGGTTCCGCCAGGGCGCGGACGGGAAGTACCTGTGGCCGGGGTTCGGCGAGAACCTGCGGGTGCTGCGCTGGATGCTCGATCGCTGCGACGGCGGCGCGGGCGCGGTCGACACGCCGATCGGTCACCTGCCCGGGCCGACCGACCTCGACGTGCATGGACTCGACCTGCATGAATCGACGATCGAGGAGCTGCTCGCGGTCGACCGGGACGCCTGGCGCGGCGAGTTCGACGCGATCGGCGCGTACTTCGCCGAGTACGGCGAGCGGCTCCCGCAGGCGCTCGCCCGGGAGCTGCACGAGTCGATGCAACGCCTGCGCGCGCGCTGACGCGGCGCGCGGTTCACTCCTCGCAGCGGTAGCGGATCACCTGGGAGGAGTTGCTGTCGGGCGCGCGGCCGAGGCCGATCAGGCCCTCGCCGCGGATCTGCATCGAGTCACGCCGCAGGAACGACTCCTCGCCGTCGGTGCCGACGACGAAGGTGCCGTTCGTGCTCTGGTCGACCAGCAGGAATTTGTTGCGGCTGATCTCGACCCGCGCGTGGAGCCGGGAGATCAGGTTGCCCTTCACGACGAGGTCGTTGTCCTCGGCGCGACCGATGCTCACGTTCGCCCGCCCCTCGTCGACCACGACCTCCTGGCCCTGGTAGCGCAGCCGCAGCCGCTGCGGCCGCGATGCGCGTTCGCGCGCGGCGATCGCCGGCACCATGCTGGTCACGTCCTCCGGCTGCCACAGCACCTCGTAGAGCGCGACCTCGCTGCTGCGCCCCTTCAACGTCGCCACGTCGATCTGGCGCACCGCCGCGCGCCACTCCGCGGATAGCTGCTCGACGATCGTCGCGGTCGTCATGATCTGGCCGGCCTTCGCCTGGCTCGTCATCCGGTTCGCGGTGTGCACCGCCGCGCCGAAGATGTCGCGCTGCTCATGGACGACGGGGCCGTAGTTGCAGCCGATGCGGATCGCGACCGCGTGGTCGCCGACCTTGAGGCCCGGGTGGGTGGTGATCTCCCGCTGCATCTGCGCCGCGGCGTTCAAGGCGTCGTCCGCGGTCGGGAAGGTCGCCATGACCTCGTCGCCCATCGTCTTGATCACGGTGCCGTGGTGCTGCTCGGTGGCACTGCGCATCACGTCGATGCAGATCCCGACCATGTCGCGCGCGCGCAGGTCGCCGAGCTGTTCGTAGAGCTTGGTGCTGCCGACCACGTCGGCGAACAGGATCGCAACTTCGACTTCGTTTCCCATGGTCGCGTCCCGATTATACTTAATCCGTCCCTGAAAGCTGCCGAACGCCGCGCCGGGCGCCCCCGGCACCCGGTCGATCAGGCCGCGAGCCGGCCGCGAATCAGCGGCAGCGCCGCGCCGAGCGTGTCGGCATCGGCGTCGGGACGCTGCGCGAGTCCCGCGAGGAAGCGCCGCCACGCCCGCGCGCCCTCGGTACCGGTGACGAGGCCGTGCAGGTGGCGCGTGATCGAATGCAGCCGCGTCCCATCATCGAGTTCGCGCCGCGCGTACGCGATGATCGCCGCGAGGATCTGATCCGGCGCGGGCGCATGGAAGCCGGCGTCGAGGACCGCAGCCTCGATCTCGGCGAGCAGCGCCGGGCGGTGATACGCGGCCCGCCCGATCATCACCCCGTCGACGCCATGGTCGAGGTGCTCGCGCACCGCCGCGACCGAGCCGATCCCGCCGTTCAACACCACCACGAGCGACGGCCGCTCGCGCTTCAGCCGGTACGCGAAATCGTAGCGCAGCGGCGGGATCTCCCGGTTCTCCTTCGGCGAGAGTCCGCCGAGGATCGCGATGCGCGCGTGCACGATCAGCGCGGCGACCCCGGCATCGGCCTGGGCGGCGGCGAAGCTCGCGAAGAACCCGTAGTCGTCGTGCCCATCGACGCCGATCCGGCATTTGACCGTGACCGGGACGCGCACCACCGCGCGCATGCGTGCGACGCAGGCAGCGACGGTCGCGGGCTCCCGCATCAGGCAGGCGCCGAACGCGCCCTCGCGCACCCGGTCGCTCGGACAGCCGCAGTTCAGGTTGATCTCGGCGTAGCCCGCGGCCGCGCCGATCGCGGCCGCCTCGGCGAGCTCGCCCGGATCGCTCCCGCCGAGCTGCAGCGCGACCGGGTGCTCGGCCGGGTCGTGCGCGAGCAGCCGCGCGCGATCGCCGCGCAGGATCGCCCTCGCGTTGATCATCTCGGTGTAGAGCAGCGCGTGCGGCGTGAACAGCCGGTGCACGCGCCGGCAATGCCGGTCGGTCCAGTCCATCATCGGGGCGACGCTGATTTTCCTATTTAATTCCAATTACTTATCCAAGTTTTCTCAAAACAAATAAGAAATTGCTGCGGTATTTCAGTGAATTTATCAGATTGCCACCGCCACCCCCTCTGCGGACCGCAGTTCCCGTCAGATAGGACATTATACATCCTTCCTGATATGCTACCGCATGGCGCGGCATAAGCGTGATTCCGAGCACGAGATTGACCCGGCGCGCTCGAGCCGCGACGAGTTCTATCCCAAGGGCCGCAAGGGCGGTGTGGTGGTGAGAATCCAGACGGACTACTCGCGCGGTGGGCGGCTGCTGAGATATTCACTCGCCCTGATCGACACGCAGAAGACCGGTATCGATGGCGGTCGGGTTCTCGGTTACGACAATGCCCACGGATACCACCATCGCCATTGTGAGGGGAAGGTTGAAACTGTCGAGTTTGACTCCTATGAAAGCATCGAAAAGCGCTTCGAAGCGGAAGTCCGCGAGTACCTCGAAAGCCGGAAGGGCTAGACCGGTAGGCAAGATTCGCATCGGCGTCGAGTCGATGGATGGCTTTTTCTCCCGCATGCGGGTCAAGGCCCGACGGCTCGATCGCGGAGAACGGGTGGAGTCGGGATTGTCGGTATCGTTCGAGGATCCGGCCGACTTCCTGGAAGTGATTACTCCGGCTCGCGTCCGGATATTGAAGGAGATCAATGGAAGATCGGTGGCGATCTTCGCGCTTGCCGCCGCCCTCTCGCGCGATCCTTCAGCTATCAGACGCGACGTTGCGCTGCTCGAGAGTAAGCATCTCGTTCGGACCCGTAAGGTAGCAAACCCAGGGCACGGAAGTAGAACGCTGGTAGAGAGAGTCGCTGGCGCGATCGAGCTATCCGCAACCGTTTAACGCTGGTAACTCATGGTTTGCGCCCTGCGCCGTGGTAAAATTGCCGATGTTGGGCATCGACCATTCAACACGAACCGCAGCGAGATGGCGGTGACAAACGGGTCCCGCACGGATGTTCGGGCGTATCTCGCCGGCCTCGAGCGGGCGAGTGCCTTCGAGATCGAGGAACTCCGCAGTACACCGGTGGCCTTGAAGCTTAGGCAGATCGGGTCACTCATGACCGCGGCGGTGCTTCTCGAGACCGATGTCGAGCGGGAGGCTGGACTCGCGGCGGTCCGTGAGCGCTGGCGCCTCATCCGTCTGGCGTTGCAGTGACGGAGCGCGTTCCGCCGCTCTTCGTCGGCGCGCTCGCCGATCTGACCGAATGGCTGGCGGCTGCCGATGTGCCCGCGATGGTCGTCGGCGGCATCGCGGCGTCGATCCTGGGTCGGCCGCGAGCGACGCGCGACATCGATGCCCTGGCGATCGTGCCCGCGGCGCAGTGGAGCGGGTTGCTCGAATCGGCCGCAGCGCACGGGATCGCCCCGCGCATCGAGAACCCGCTTTCATTCGCTGACCGCACGCGCGTGCTGTTGCTCCGACACACGCGGTCCGCGATCGACATCGACGTGATCCTTGGCGGGCTACGCTTCGAGATCGACGCCGTGTCCCGCGCGAGGCAGCACGACTTTGGAGGCACGCAGGTGCGGCTGCCTCAGGTCGAGGATCTCCTCACCATGAAGGCGATCGCCCATCGACCACAGGATCTACGCGATATCGACGGGCTCCTCGACGTGTTTCCGGAGGCGGATGTCGAGCGCGTGCGCCGGTTCGTCCAGGAATTCGCGGCCGCCGCCGACCTGCCGGATCTGCCGGTGGAATTCGAAAAACTGCTCGAGCAGCGCCGATCTCGAGCGGCGCCGATCACCGGTCGCCGCGCTCACCGCCCAATTGGGTAGGGGAACTCCGCGATCGGGCGCGGCGCGGCGACGTGGCAGCCCTGCGCAAAGTCGATCCCGAGGCGAGCGAGTTCCGCGAACACCTCGGCCGACTCGACCCGCTCGGCGATCGTGCGGATCCCCATCGACCGGCCGACCTGGTGGATCGCCTCGACCATGCTGCGATCGACCGGATCGCGGGTCACGTTCTCGATGAACAGTCCGTCGATCTTCAGGTAGTCGACCGGGAGCGTCTTCAGGTACAGGAACGAGGACAGGCCGCTGCCGAAGTCGTCGAGCGCGAACTGACAGCCGCGCGCCCGCAACTCGCGCATGAAGTGCACGACGTTGCCGAGGTTCGCGATCGCCGCGGTCTCGGTGATCTCGAAGCATAGCGACCCGGGCGCGAGCGGCGTCGCGCCGAGGAGCCCGATCAGGTCCTCGAGGAAGCACTCGTCGTTCAGCGAACTGCCCGAGAGGTTCACCGCGATCGTGTAGGGTTCGACTCCCGGCGCGCCGCGGTACGCGATCCGGTCGAGCACCGTCTTCACGACCCAGCGGTCGATCGAGGGCATCAGACTGTAGCGCTCGGCCGCCGGGATGAACTCCGCCGGGGACACGTGTCGGCCCCGCTCGTCGCGCAGCCGCAGGAGCAGCTCGAAGTGCGCGCACGCGGCGCCGCCCGGCCTCGTCGGCACGATCGGCTGGAACGCGAGTTCGAAGCGGCCCTCTTCGCAGGCGCGCGCGAGCCGCGACACCCAGTGCATCTCGCGGTGCCGCTCCGGGACGTTGTCCGCGGTGTAGATCTCGACGCGGTTGCGGCCCGCTTCCTTCGCGGAGTAGCAGGCGACGTCCGCCGCGCTCAGCACGCTCGCGATCGTCGGCATGTCCTCGGTGATCTCGACGATCCCGATGCTCACGCCGATCGCGAAGGTGCCGTCCTGCCACGCGAAACGGAAGTCGCGGATCGCCTGGCGCAAGGTCTCGGCGACGCGGATCGCCTGATCGAGCGCGCAATCCTGCAGCAGGATCCCGAACTCGTCGCCGCCGAGGCGCGCCAGCGTGTCACCGGTGCGCACCCGGGTCTGCAGCACGCCGGTGATCTGCTTCAGGAGCTGATCCCCGGCCGGGTGCCCACAGGTGTCGTTGACCAGCTTGAACTGGTCGAGGTCGAGGTACAGGAGCGCTCGCCGCACGGCCGGCTCCCGGCGCACGGCCTCGACCGCGGCCGCCAGCCGGTTCTCGAATTCACGGCGGTTGATGAGTCCGGTGAGCGCGTCGTGGGTCGCCTGGTAGCGCAACGCGCGGTGGAGCCGCCGCTCCTTGCTCGCGTCGTGGAACACGAGGACCGCACCGACCGTCTCGCCGTCGCGGTTGCGGATCGGCGCCGCCGAATCCTGAATCGCGATCTCGCGGTTCAGCCGGGTCATGAGTGCGGTGTGATCGGCGAGGCCGAGGACGCGCCCCTCGCGCAGGCAGCACATCACCGGACACTCGCTCGCGAGGTGGGTCGCTTCGTCGACGACGGTGAGCACCTCGCCGATGAGCCGGCCCTGCGCCTCGCGGTTCTCCCAGCCGGTCAGGCTCTCCGCGACCGGGTTCATGTAATCGATCCGGCCGGTCGAGTCGGTGGTGATCACCGCGTCGCCGATCGACTGCAGCGTGACCTGGGCCCGCTCCTTCGCCTGGAACACCGCGGTCTCGGCCCGCTTGCGCTCGGTGATGTCGGTGAGCGTGCCCTCGTAGCCGATCACCCGACCCTGCGCGTCGCGCATCGCGCGCGCGTTGTCGGCGACGATCAGCATGCGTCCGTCCTTGCGGCGCAGCGTGAACTCGACATTGCGCAGCTCGCCGTCCTGCTCCATCTGCCGGACCCAGGTCTCGCGGTCGTCCGGGTGCCAGTAGAGCGCCGACACCGGCAGCGCGCACAGTTCCTCCGCCGTCTCGTAGCCCAGCATCTTCACCAGCGCCCGGTTCGCCGCGAGGATCCGGCCATCCGGGGTCGAGCGGTATACGCCCTCGATCACGTTGTCGAACAGCCCCCGGAACTTCGCCTCGCTCTCGCGCAGCGCCTCTTCCGCAACGCGCCGCTCGATCGCGATCCCGGCGATCTGCGCGATCCGCCCGAGTAGCTCCGCGTCGCGCGGCGACGGCGCCCCGGGCTCGCCCTGGTACACCGCGCAGGTGCCGACCACGCGGTCGTCGGACGCGAGGATCGGCACCGACCAGCACGCGCGCAGCCCCCCCTGCACGGCGAGCCCGCGGCAGCGCTCCCAGTCAGGATCCGCGGCGATGTCGGCGGTGAACACCGCGTCGCCTCGCGCCGCCGCGGCCGCACAGCTCCCGTAACCTGGCATCGTCGGCACGCCGTCCATCGCGACGACGAGCTCCCGCGGCAGACGCGGCACGAGCGCGAAGCGCAACACCCCGGCCGCCGCGTCGAGGCGGTTCAGGGCGCACCGGCTCCCCGGGAGAGCGGTCTCGATCAGGTCCGCGATCGCCTCGAACACCGATTCCAGCGGCGTGTTCGCCGCGATCTTCTCGAACACCCGACGCTCGCCCGCGGCGATCGCCTCGGCGCGCTTGCGCTCGGTGATGTCGGTGATGCTCGCGCGCAGGAGCCGTCGGCGCGAGTTCGGCAGCCGCACGAAGCGCACTTCGCAGGGGATCGTGCGGCCTTCGGCGTCGCAGTGCGTCCATTCGAACACCGGCGTGCCGCCCGCGAGCGCCGCGTCGACATGACCGCGCACGACGCCGAACGAGGGCGTGCCGTCCATCTGCGTCGGCGGACTGATCCGCGCCGGACCGCAGGCGAGCATCTCGGCGCGGGTCATCTTGAAGAACCGGCACGCATTGTCGTTCACGTCGACGAAATGCCCCGCGTCGACGTCGAACAGCACGATCGCCTCCGGGGCGTGCTCCACGAGCACGCGATAACGCGCCTCGCTGTCGCGGATCATCTGCTCGGCCGCCTGCCGCTCGCTGATGTCGCGGATGCACACGATGTAGCCGTCGCGGCGCGCGAGCGCGGCCTTGCTGACCGCGACCTCGACCGCGATCTTCGCGCCGTCCTTCGCCTGGCCCCAGACCGACTGCGCCGCAAGATCGATGTGCGTGTCGTCGATCCGGGTCGCCCAGGACTCGAGGCAGGCGCGCGCCCCACGGGTGGAGAGCTCGGGGAGCAGGAAATCGAGTGTGCGGCCGAGGATCTCGGCCGGCGAGTACCCGAAGATTCGTTCGCCGGTCGGATTGCAGCTCTCGATGTGGCCGTCGGCGTCGACCGTGAGGATCGCATCCTTGACGTTGTCGAGGATCGCCTGCAGGTGGGAGGCGGTCTCCTCGCGGATCTCCCGCGTGAGCGCCTGCGCCTCGTCGGAGAGGATCTGCATCGAGCGGACGATCCCGCGCCGCTCGACCTCGATGCGGTCGTACTGCTCGCTGACGCAGCGCAGCAACGCGACCAGATCGAGTTCGCCGCGCGCACGGGCCTCGGCGAGCTGCCGCTCGAGCAGGCGGTTCAGCCCCGTCGCCGGCGGCAGCGTTCCTTGCAGACGCAGGACTGTGGCGGTGTCACGTGCCAACTCGTTCGAACTCCCGGACCGATCGACGGCATCCCGGCCGTCTCCGTTATCCGGAAATCTGCGACATCTCGCCGTAGACCGGCGTGACCGGGGTCTCGTTTCGGGTACGGCGCCGGTCGACCTCGCGCAAATAGCGCTTGCGCAGCCGGATCGTGCGGGGGGTGATCTCGATCAGCTCGTCGTCGTCGATGAACTCCATCGCCTGCTCGAGCGTGAAGCGGATCGGCGGCGTGAGCACCACGTTCTCGTCCTTGCCCGCGGCACGGATGTTGGTGAGCTTCTTGCCCTTCAGCGGATTCACGACGAGGTCGTTCTCGCGGCTGTGCAGCCCGATGATCATGCCCTCGTAGACTTCCTCGCCCGGGCCGATGCACAGCCGTCCACGCTCCTGCAGCGCGAACAGCGAGTACGCGAGCGCGGTCCCCTGGCCGTTCGCGATCAGCACGCCCTGGGGACGCTGGCCGAGCGCGCGCTGCACCAACGGCCCGTAACGCTCGAACACGTGGTACAGGAGGCCGGTGCCGCGGGTCAGGGTGCGAAATTCCGTCTGGAAGCCGATCAGGCCCCGGGACGGCACGCGGTAGTCGAGCCGTACCCGGCCGCGCCCGTCCGATTGCATGTCGAGCAACGCGCCGCCGCGGCCGCCGAGCGCGGTCATCACGTCACCCTGGACGCTCGACTCGACGTCGACCGCGACCTGCTCGTAGGGCTCCTGGGCGACGCCGTCGACCTCGCGAACGACCACCCTTGGCCTGGACACCGCGAGTTCGTAGCCCTCGCGGCGCATGTTCTCGATCAACACCCCGAGGTGCAGCTCGCCGCGACCGTACACGACGAACTTGTCCGGGTCCGCGCTCGGCTCGACCCGCAGCGCGACGTTGTGGATCGCCTCGCGCTCCAGCCGCTCGCGGATCTGGCGGCTGGTCACGAACTTGCCCTCGCGCCCGAGGAACGGCGAGGTGTTGACCTCGAAGGTCATACTGATCGTCGGCTCGTCCACCGTGAGCGGCGGCAGCGCCTCGACGCACGCCGGATCGCAGATCGTCTCGGAAACCTTCGGCTCCGGGATCCCGGCGAACGCGACGATATCGCCCGCGGACGCGCTGTCGATCTCGACGCGGGTGAGGCCGTGGAAGCCCTGGATCTGCGCGATCCGCTCGGTGCGCTCGCGGCCGTCGCGGCCGACGACCGTGACCGCCGCCCCGCGACGCAGCGTTCCGCGCTGGATCCGGCCGATCCCGATCGCACCGACGTAGCTCGAGTAGTCCAGCAACGTGACCTGCAGCTGCAGCGGTCCCGCGACATCGACCGCCGGCGGCGGGCAGTGGGTGACGATCGTCTCGAACAGCGCGCGCATGTCGCCGCCGCGGACCTGCGGGTCGAGCCCCGCGAAGCCGCGCAGCGCCGAGGCGTACACGACCGGGAAGTCGAGCTGCGCGTCGGTCGCGCCGAGCCGGTCAAACAGGTCGAAGGTCTGGTCGAGCACCCAGCCGGGACGGGCCTCGTCGCGATCGATCTTGTTGATCACGACGATCGGTCGCAGTCCGTGCGCGAATGCCTTCTGGGTCACGAACCGCGTCTGCGGCATCGGTCCGTCGACCGCGTCGACCAGCAGCAGCACGCCGTCGACCATCGCCAGCACCCGCTCGACCTCGCCGCCGAAATCGGCGTGACCCGGCGTGTCGACGATGTTGATCCGGTAGTCATTCCACACGATCGCGGTGTTCTTCGCGAGGATCGTGATCCCCCGCTCCTTCTCGATCGCGTTCGAGTCCATCACCCGCTCCTCGACGTCCTTGCGCGCATCCAGGGTTCCGGATTGGCGCAGCAATTGATCGACGAGCGTGGTCTTGCCGTGGTCGACGTGGGCAATGATCGCGATGTTGCGGAGGCGTTCGGTCACGGGGGGCTCGAGGGGCTGCGGGGGTAGCCCGACATCATAACCGAAAAGGCGCCGCGTCGGGGGCTCATCGGTTCCGGCCGGATCCCGCGGCGTCCGAGGAGGTCAGTCGACGACGGACGAGGCGGCGGTCGAAGCGGCCGCGCTTGCCGCCGCGGTGCCCGTGGCGGTGCCGCCGACGATCAACGGCAGCGCGTAGCGGGCCTCGCTGCTGCCGAGCGCGTCGGTGAGCGTGAGGTCGAGATCGAGGACCTGCACGCCCGGCGTGGTCGGGGTCACGACCACCTGCGTACGATAGGCGACCCCGGCGCCGAGCGCCGGGAGCGGGCGCGAGCGATCCGCGGCGGCGACCGAGAACGCCGGGTCGACGACGATCGCGAGCGTGCCCGCATTCTCCGGGTTCTTCGGAATGAGCGCGAGGTCGATCGTGAGCGGTTCGCCCGCGACCGGGCGGCTCTCGGGCGCGAACTTCACGTCGAGCGCGAGCGTCGCCTTGCCGACACGGGGCGCCGCGACGAATCCCAGGGTGTCCTTGGCGAGCGCATGGCGCGCGGCCGAGGCCTGCGCGGCGGTGTGCCGCGCGCGCGCGGCGGACGTCGCCTGCGGCCCGCGGTGACAGGCCGCGAGCACCGCAAGTGCCGCGCCGAGCGCGAGCGAGCGAAGCCTTCGCATGAGCGCAAGAATACCGAAACGCGGCACGATCACAACTCGAGCGGCGGCGCCTCGACCGCGGCGAGCTGCTCCTCGAGCGCCCGGTAGTGCTCCTCCCAGTAGCGCGGCTCCGCAAACCACGGGAACGCGCGCGGAAACGCCGGATCCGCCCAGC
>JAJXYU010000104.1 GCA_021780395.1 Pseudomonadota bacterium | reverse complement strand
ACCTCGGGCGTGACGATCACGATCGCGCACCATGCATTGCTGCGCGGTCACCGCCGACGCCTCAAGATCTTCCTCGCCGCGACATTCCTGCTCGGCTTCGCGTTCGTCGCACTGCAGGCGACGGAATATCACGAGGCCTACACCAGGCTCGGACTGCAGCTCGGCACCGGGATCTACGGCTCGACGTTCTTCATGCTGACCGGGTTCCACGGACTGCACGTGACGATCGGCGCGATCATGCTGGTCGTGATCTGGTTCCGGGTGATGAAGGGTCACTTCACCCCGGAGCGGCATTTCGGCTTCGAAGCCGTCGCGTGGTACTGGCACTTCGTGGACGTCGTCTGGCTGGGGCTGTTCATCTTCGTCTACTGGCTCTGAACGCCTCCGCGCCCGTCCCCGCCCGGGGGCGGGCGCGCCCCTCCCGCATCCCGACGGTCGCGGCGCTCAACCCGCCGGTGGGTGGATCCAGCCCGCCCAGTAGGCGAGAATGAGCAGCAGGAACAGCGACACCGACAGGCCGACCCGCCAGGCCAGGGCCTTGACCATCTTGTCGCCGTCCTTCGGGTCGCGGCTCGACAGATGGAACAGGGCCTTGCCCAGGCTGGCCAGGATCAGGACCAGTACCGCGATGACGAGTAGTTTGAACGGCATGGACGCGCTCCGTCGCCGGTAGTGGCTTGGAGGATTATATCGTGACGATCCGGTTCGCAAGCCGCGAGTTCGCGCCGCGGGCGTTCACGACGATGATCACGATCGTCGTGTTCGCGCTATTGATCGCGCTCGGCCGCTGGCAGATACGGCGCGCCGCCGAGACCCGGACGCTCTGGAACGAGTTCGCGGCCGGCGCGGACGCGGCGGTCACGATCGACGCCAGGACGCCGCCCGTCCGGCTGTTCACGCACCTGCGGGTGGCCGGCCGCTACGATCCGGCACACCAGATCCTGATCGATGGAATGGAGGGACCGGGACATCGCAATGGCTACTATGTGCTGACCCCGTTCGAACTCGCCGGTGGCGGCTGGATAATGGTGAACCGCGGTTGGATCCCGCGCGGGACGGACCCACGGAGCACTCCGGCGATTGCGGTGGCGAACGGACCGCGAACGGTCGTCGGCCGGGCCGACGAGCTGCCGCGCCCGGGCATCCGGCTCGGCGGCGGCGCCCCGCTCGCGCCGCCTTTCCCGGTCATCGCGCTGTATCCGCGACAGCGTGACCTCGGCAAACTCCTGCACATCACCGACTGGGCACGGGCCGCACCACAGGTGCTGCTCGACCCGGACCAGCCGGACGGCTATTACCGGCATTGGACGCCGCCGGGATTCCCCCCGATCCGGCACACCGCCTACGCGGTGCAGTGGTTCCTGCTCGCGGCGACCTTGCTCGTGATCTACGTGGTCACGAACCTGCGGCCGATCGACGGAGGCGGGACGACGAGCGATGACTGATCCTTCGAGCCTCGACTCCGCCGACCGGATCCGCCGTCGGCGGCGCCGCACCGTGCTCGGCATCGGCGCGATCTTCTTCGTGCCGCTCGCCGTCGCGATGTACCTCTTCTACGGATCGCCGGGCCTGCGGCCCGGCGGTACCGTGAGTCACGGCGATCTCGTCGACCCGCCGCATCCCGTGCCGGCGCTGTCGCTGCCGTTGTTCCCGGCGGGACGGACGCGCCCGCAGTTCCTCGAGCGGCGCTGGACGATCCTCTACGTCGGCACCGGGGTCTGCGGCGAACGCTGTCGGGCGGCGCTGTACGAGACCCGGCAGGTCCGCCTCGCACTCGGTCAGGATACGAATCGCGTGCAGCGGGTATTCCTCGCGACGGGCCCATGCTGCGATGCGCATTTCCTGCGGACCCAGCATCCGGATCTGATCACGGTCCGGGTGACCGCCGCCGCGGCGCCGCTGCTCGCCGCGCTGCCCCGATACCACGGGACTCCGCCGCTGCGGGCGGGGCGCGTCTACCTGATCGATCCGCTCGGCAACCTCATGATGAGCTATCCGCCGGACGCCGCTCCGAAGGGCATCCTCGAAGACCTGCAGCGCCTCCTCCAACTCTCGACCATCGGCTGAACGACATGCAATCCCAACGACGTGTTCTCTGGTTCCGGCGCATCGCGCTCGCCGGCGCACTGCTCGCATCGATCGTCGTCGTGCTCGGTGCCTGGGTGCGGCTGACCGACGCCGGTCTCGGCTGCCCGGACTGGCCGGGATGCTACGGCCACGTGTTCCCCGAGGCTGGAAGGGGCTTCCACAAGGCCCTGCACGAGATGATCCATCGGTACTTCGCGACCACGCTCGGGGTCGTGATCATGGTGCTGCTGTCGTGGGCGGTCGCGAACCGCAAGACCCGCGGGCAGCCGCTCGGTGCGGCGGTCGCGCTGTTCGTGATGGTCTGCGTCCAGGGCGCGCTCGGCGCGCTCACCGTCACGATGCTGTTGAAGCCGCTGATCGTGACCAGCCATCTGCTCGGCGGACTGACGACCTTGTCGATCCTCTGGTGGCTGTCGATGGAGCCGGAGCGGCGCGACGCGACCGCGCGCGAGCGCTCGCTGCGCGCATTCGCGCTCGTGTGCCTCGTGCTCCTCGCGCTGCAGATCGCGCTCGGCGGTTGGACCAGCACCAACTACGCGGCGGCGGCCTGTCCCGACCTGCCGACCTGCCAGGCCTCGTGGTGGCCGCGGCAGATGGATTTCCGCGACGCCTTCGTGCTGTGGCGCGGGCTCGACATCGATTACGACGGTGGGATCCTGTCCAATCCGGCTCGCATAGCGATCCAGGTCACCCACCGACTCGGCGCGGTGATCACCGGGGTCGCGCTGGTCACGCTCGGGATCCTCACGGTGCGGCGGGCCGCCGGACCGCGGCTGCGACGCGCGGGCGCCTTCCTGATCTTCGCGGTGCTGCTGCAGATCACGATCGGCGTGTCGATGGTGCACTTCGGCTTTCCGCTGCCGCTCGCGACGATGCACAACGCCGGGGCAGCGCTCCTGCTGCTGTCGATGGTGACCGTGCTGCGCCGGCTGTGGCCGTCGCCGGTCCTCGCCGTGGTAACCTAGCTCGATGCCGATCGTTCCGGAGAATTCCGTGGTCGCAGCCGCCCCGGCCGGCGTGGGCCGATGGCGCGATTTCCTGGAGCTGACCAAGCCGAAGGTCAGCCTGATGATCGTTTTCACCGCGGTCGTCGGGATGTTGCTCGCGTCGCCGGGTATGGTGCCGCTCGAACCCCTGCTCCTCGGCACCCTCGGGATCGCGCTGGCGTCGGGATCCGCGGCAGCGTTCAACCACGTGCTGGACCGCCGGATCGACCAGCAGATGTCGCGCACGCGCGGCCGGCCGCTGCCGACCGGCAGCCTCGGCGAATCGCAGGCGCTTTCATTCGCGACCGCGCTCGCGATCGTCTCGATGATGGTGCTGTGGTTCGGCGTGAACCCGTTGACCGCGGTGCTGACCTTCGCTTCATTGATCGGCTACGCGCTGGTCTACACGCGCTGGCTGAAGCGCGCCACGCCCCAGAACATCGTGATCGGCGGCGCCGCCGGCGCGGCGCCGCCGCTGCTCGGCTGGGCCGCGGTGACCGGCCACCTCGATCCGCATGCGTTGCCGCTGTTCCTGATCATCTTCACGTGGACGCCGCCACATTTCTGGGCGCTCGCGATCGCGCGGCGCGACGAATACGCGAAGGTCGGGATCCCGATGCTGCCGGTGACCCACGGCATCGAATTCACGCGACTGCAGATCGTGCTGTACACGGTCCTGCTGGTGCTGTGCACCTTGCTCCCGGTCCTCACGCGGCTCTCGGGGCTCGTGTACCTGGTCGCGGTGCTGCCGCTGAACGCCCGGTTCCTGTACTACGCGTTCGAATTGCGTCGAGGTCGCCGCGCCGACATGGCGATGCGCACCTTCCGGTACTCGATCACTTATCTGATGCTGTTGTTCGCGGCGCTGATCCTCGATCATTATTTCCTGATCCGCGTCTGACGGCGGCCGCGGCCGCCGCGCGGCCCGAAAGGAGCGGGAGCGAACGCACCCGCTCACCGGTCGCTGCGAACCACGCGTTGCACACCGCCGGGGCGACGAGCGGCACGGCCACTTCGCCGATGCCTCCCGGCGGCTCCTCGCTCGGCAGGAGCTCGACCACGATCTGCGGCATCTCGTTCGCCCGCAACACCCGATAGCCGTCGAAGTTCGTCTGCTGCACCACGCCGTTCGCGATCGTGATCTCGCCCCAGAGCGCCTCGCTCAGGCCGAATACGATCCCGCTCTCGATCTGGGACTCGACGATACGAGGATTGACCATCTGCCCGCAGTCGACCGCGCAGACGATCCGGTGGACCCGCGGAACACCGCCGTCGACCGAGATCTCGGCGACCTGGGCGATCCGCGTCGCATAACCTTCCATCAGCGCGAGCCCGAGATGCCGGCCGGGTGCGGGCTTGCCCCACCCGGCGAGCCGCGCAGCGGTCTCGAGTACCCGGCGGTGACGCGGCTTGGTCGCGAGCAGTTCCATCCGGAAATCGTACGGGTCCTTGCGCGCGAGCGCCGCGAGCTCGTCGACGAAGCTCTCGATCACGAAACAGTTCGCCGCATGGCTGACCGAGCGCATGTAACCGACGTTGATCCCGATCTCCTGGCGCGTGTAGGTGACCAGGAAATTCGGTATGCCGTACGCGCAGTTCACCGCCGCCTCGACGACCTCGGGGTCGACGCCGGTCACCGGCGGGAACATCCGTGCGGTGATCAACGGGCTCACGATGTGCAGCTTGAACGCGTCGACCTTGCCCGCGGCGTCGAAACCGGCGCTGATCCGCTCGACCGCGGGCGGGCGATAGGTATCGTGGGTCATGTCGTCCTCGCGGGTCCAGATCACCTGGACCGGCCTGCCGAGCGCATGCGAGCCGGCGACAGCGGCCGGAATGAAATCGACGTCGAGGCGCCGGCCGAAGCCGCCGCCGAGAAAGGTCGTGTGGACCCGGACCCGATCGGGCGGCACGCCGGCGGCGACCGCCGCGGCCGCCTGCGACAGCTGCTGGACCTGGGTGCCGACGTACAGGTCGCAGCCGTCGGCGCGCACGTCGGCGGTGCAGTTCATCGGCTCCATCGTCGCGTGCGCGAGCAGCGGCACTTCGTAGACCGCCGAATGAGTGCGCGCCGCGCGCCCCAACGCGGCGTCGGCGTCGCCGTCGGCGCGCGCGACGAGTCCCGGGTCCCCGGCCTCGGTGCGCCGCAGGGACTCGCGGATCGCCGCATCCCCCAGCGTCGCGTTCGGGCCGGGGTTCCAGCGCACCCGCAGCGCGCGACGCGCGGCGAGCGCCTGCCAATAGTGGTCGGCGACGACCAGCACGCCGCTGTCCAGCGCGAGCACCAGGCGGACCCCGGGCATCTTCCCGGCCTCGGTCGAATCGACCGAATCGGGCCAGCCCCCGAGCACGGGACTCTGCGCGAGCGCGCCGTAGAGCATTCCCGGCAGGCGTACGTCGATCCCGAATTGCGCGCTCCCGTCGACCTTCGCCGGGGTGTCGGTCCGGGGCAAGTCGCGGCCGATCAACTCGAACTGGCTCGCCGGCTTCAACGCGACGTGCGCAGGCACCGGCAGCCGTGCCGCGTCCGCCGCGACCGCGCCATACGTGAACCGGTCCCCGGCGGCGTTGGTGATCACGCCATGTCGCGCACGGCATTCGCCCGGATCGACGCCCCAGCGGGCCGCCGCAGCGGCGACCAGCATCGTGCGCGCCTGCGCGCCGGCCGTCCGCAACTTGACCCAGGCATCCTGGACGCTGTTGCTCGTGCCCGTGACCTGACCGACGTTCGCCGCGTTGAAGTACGCGTCACCGACCGGCGCGGCGACGATCGCGACGCGATCGAGCTCGATCTCCAACTCCTCGGCGATCAGGGTCGGCAGCGCGGTATAGACGCCCTGACCCATCTCGGAGCGATCGACGAGGATCGTGATGGTGTCGTCCGGCGCGATCCGCAGCCATGCGTTCAATTGGGCGGGCGCGCGGCCCGACCTCGTCGCCGCCTTCGCGGGCAACGGCAGGTTCATCGCGATCACCAAGCCGCCCGCGGACAACGCCGAACCCATGAAGTCGCGGCGAGTCCACCGTACCGGAGCCGCGCCGGTCGCGCGATCGTTCTCGGTCGCCATCGCTTCAACCCTCCCCGCGCGCGAGCTCGGCCGCACGATGCACCGCATGGCGGATCCGCGCGTACGTCCCGCAACGACAGAGGTTGCCAGCCATCGCCGCGTCGATGTCGGCGTCGGACGGGGCCGGATGCAGGCGCAGGAGCGCCGCCGCCGCCATGATCTGCCCCGACTGACAGTACCCGCACTGCGGTACGTCGAGCTCGATCCACGCGCGCTGCACCGGGTCGGAGCGATCCGGCGCCAAACCCTCGATCGTCGTCACGGCGCGCCGGCCGACGTCGCCGACCGGCAGCACGCAGGAACGTACGGCGACGCCGTCGAGGTGCACCGTACATGCGCCGCAGAGCGCGCGACCGCAGCCGTACTTCGTCCCCGTGAGGTTCAAGTGGTCGCGCAACACCCACAACAGCGGCGTATCCGGCGCCGCGTCGACCCGCAACGTCCGGCCATTGACCTGGATCTCGACCATCGCTCCACCCCCGTCGTGCCCGCGCCGGCGATCCGTCGCGCGTGCCGCGATGGTACCCGGTCCGGACCCGTGGCGGCATCCCGGTGCTAGGATGCGTCAATGCCGGCCGCTTCCGCGTTCTATCCGCGCGTCGTCGCGCTCGCCGTCGCAGGCCTGCTCGGGGTCGCGCTGTGGCGGATCTTCGCGCCGTTCGTGACGCCGATGGCCTGGGCGGCGGTGCTCGCGTTCCTGCTGTTTCCGCTGAACCACCGACTGCGCCGCCGGCTGCGCGGCCGCGCGGGCCTCGCGGCCGGGGTTCTGACCGTGCTCGCTCCCGTCGGAGTGCTGCTGCCGCTGTCGGCGCTGTCGATCGCGTTCGTCGCGCAGATCTCCGCGCTGCTGCAGCGGATCGAAGCGATCGCGCCGCACTTCGCGCCGCTGTCGACCGGCGATCTGCGGCAGTTTCCGACTGCCGCGCGGATCTACGACTGGTTCGCCGCCCACGGGCTGTTCTCCGGCGAGGAGGTGCGCAGCTGGATGGTCTCCGGCGCGCGCGAAACGCTGCAGCGCGCCGCCGGTCTTGGTGGTTCCTTCTTCCTCGGCGCGGTCAGTTCACTCTTCGGGATCGCGCTGATGCTCGTGCTGCTGTTCTTCTTCCTGCGCGATGGCGACGCGATGATCGCGCGCGTCCGCGCCTGGATCCCGCTCGATCCCGCGCACGAGGAGCGGCTCCTCGAACGCCTGGGCGGCGTCACCCGCGCGATCGTCTACGGGACGACGATGACCGCGATCGTCCAGGGGATCGTTCTCGGCGTCGGATTCGCGATCGCCGATCTCGCATCGCCGGTCGTGTTCGGCGTGCTCGGCGCGCTGCTCGCGATGCTCCCGCTCGGCGGAACGGCGCTCGTGTGGATGCCCGCCGCGCTGTGGCTGTTCGTGGATGGGCGCTGGGGCTACGGGATCTTCATGTCGATCTGGGGACTCATGCTCTCGAGCATCGACAACGTGCTGAAGCCGATGTTGATTTCGGGCCGGGGGCCGGTGTCCGCGCTGGTCGTCTTCATCGGCGTGCTCGGCGGAATCTCGGCGTTCGGACCGATCGGGATCATTGCCGGGCCGATCATCCTCTCGCTCACGCTGTCACTGGTCCTTTTCGCCGAAGAAGCCCGGTCGCGGGGCACGCCGACGGACTGATCCGCGGCCGCCGACGCGACGCGCGGCGGTGCTCACGCCGGTTACAGTACAATTCCCGCCCTGATGGACGTCTCACACCTTCTCGATCGATTGAACGACGCGCAGCGGCAGGCCGTCGCCGCACCGCTCGGCCCGGCGCTCGTGCTCGCGGGCGCCGGGAGCGGCAAGACCCGCGTGCTGGTGCACCGCGTCGCATGGCTGATCCAGGTCGAAGGGGCGTCGCCCCAGAGCATCCTCGCGGTCACGTTCACGAACAAGGCCGCGGGCGAGATGCGCGGACGGATCGAGAGCCTGCTGGGCATGCCCTCGTCGTCGCTGTGGATCGGCACCTTTCACGGGCTCGCCCACCGGCTGCTGCGGCTGCACTGGCGCGAGGCGGGGCTCGCGCAGCACTTCCAGATCCTCGATGCCGAGGATCAGGCCCGGCTGATCCGCAAGGTGCTGAAAAGCCTCGATCTCGACGAGACCCGCTGGATCCCGCGCGAGGTGCAATGGTTCATCAACTCGCAGAAGGACGAGGGTCATCGGCCCGCGACCTTGAAGGACGACGGCGATCCGACCCGCCGGCAGCTGATCCGGGTCTACCTCGCCTATGAGGAGGCGTGCCGGCGCGCCGGCAGCGTGGACTTCGCGGAGCTGCTGCTGCGCGCGTACGAGTTGTGGCGCGACCGGCCGGATCTGCTGCACCACTACCGTGAACGCTTCCAGCACGTGTTGATCGACGAGTTCCAGGACACCAATGCGATCCAATACCGCTGGTTCACGACGCTCGCCGGCCCGACCGGCCGCCCGTTCGTGGTCGGCGACGACGACCAGTCGATCTATCGCTGGCGCGGCGCGCGGGTCGAGAACCTGAACCGGTTCCGTCGCGACTATTCCGGCGCGACGCTGTACAAGCTCGAGCAGAACTACCGCTCGACCGGGACGATCCTGAAGGCGTCGAACGCGCTGATCGCGAACAACGCGGGGCGGATGGGCAAGACGCTCTGGACGAGCGGTGAAGACGGCACGCCGATCCAGATCTATGCCGCCTTCAACGAGCGCGATGAGGCCGATTTCGTCGTGAACCGGATCCGCGAATGGATCGAGCGCGGCGGCGCCCGCCGCGAGATCGCGGTGCTCTACCGGTCGAACGCCCAGTCACGGGTGTTCGAGGAGGCGTTCCTGAACGCCCGGATGCCGTACCGCGTCTATGGCGGGCTGCGGTTCTTCGAGCGCGCCGAGATCAAGGACGCGCTCGCGTACCTGCGCCTGATCGCGAATCGCGACGACGACGCCTCGTTCGAGCGCGTGGTGAACCTGCCCGTGCGGGGCATCGGCGCGCGCACCGTGGACACCTTGCGCGACACCGCGCGCGAGGCCGGCGCGTCGCTCTGGGCCGCGGCGCGCAATGCCGGCGGCACGCTTCCACAGCGCGCCGCACAGTCGGTCACCGCGTTCCTCGACCTGATCGACCGCGTCGCCGCCGAGACCGCCGGACTCGAACTGCACGAGCAGGTCGATCGCGTGATCGAGGCCAGCGGCCTCGTCGCACACTTCAGCAAGGACAAGGGCGAGCGGGGTGAGGGACGGGTCGAGAACCTGCAGGAACTCGTCAGTGCGGCGCGCGGTTTCCTCCCCGATCGGGAGGAGGTCCTGCCGCCGCTCGTGCAGTTCCTCGCCCACGCCGTGCTCGAGTCCGGCGAGGGACAGGCCGACGTCGGCGACGATTGCGTGCAGATGATGACCTTGCACTCGGCGAAGGGACTCGAGTTCCCGGTCGTGTTCCTCGCCGGGATGGAGGACGGCCTGTTCCCGCATCAACGCTCCGCCGCCGACCTCGCGGGACTCGAGGAGGAGCGGCGGCTCTGCTACGTGGGGATGACCCGCGCGATGCGACGGCTCTACCTCACCTACGCCGAGCAGCGGCGGCTCTACGGCGTCGACAGCTACGGCCAGCCGTCGCGATTCATCGCGGAGCTCCCCGCGGATCTCGTCGAGGAGGTCCGGCCGCGGATCCAGGTCTCTCGGCCGACGTTCGTCGCCCGCAAGCCGGTGGCGGAGCCCGCGCCGACCGGGGTACGCATGGGCAGCCGGGTCCGGCACCTGAAGTTCGGCGAGGGCGTGGTGTTGAATTTCGAGGGCAATGGACCGCAGACGCGGATCCAGGTTAACTTTGAGAGACAGGGCACGAAATGGCTGATGCTCTCTTATGCGAACCTCGAACTCGTGTAGACGGCCCGCGACCGGGGAGCTGACCGCGCCGTGAAGATCATCATACTCGGGGCCGGCCAGGTCGGCCGGACCTTCGCCTACCATCTGTCGCGCGAGGAGGCGAACGACGTCACCGTGATCGACTCGGACGAGGAGGTGCTGCGCGATCTGCAGGACCGCCTCGACATCCGTTCGGTCAGCGGCAACGCGGCGAGCCCGCGAATCCTCGAGGCGGCGGGAATCGCGAGCACGGACGTGCTCGTCGCGCTGACCAACAGCGACGAAGTGAACATGCTCGCGTGCCACATCGCGTGGACCTTGTACCGCACCCCGAAGAAGATCGCGCGGGTGCGCTCGGCGGATTTCACCGAGCGGGACCGGCTGTTCGGCGAGCAGGGCATCGCGGTGGATCTGTGGATCAGCCCCGAGCAGCTCGTCACGGAGCACGTCGCGCGCCTGATCCGCTACCCCGGCGCGCTGCAGGTCCTCGATTTCGCCGACGGACGCGTGCGCCTCGTCGGAATCCGCGCGCTGCAGGGCGGACCCTTGGTCGGCCAGGCCTTGAAGACGCTGCGCGAGCACATCCCGACGAAGGAGGCGCGCGTCGCGGCGATCTACCGCGCCGGCAAGAGCATCAAGCCGGAAGGCACCACCGTGATCGAGGATGGCGACGAGGTCTTCTTCCTCGCGGCCCGTGACGACATCCGCGTCGTGATGCGCGAGCTGCGCCGGGAGGAGGCGCCCGCGCGGCGGGTCGTGATCGCGGGCGGCGGCAACATCGGCTACCGGCTTGCGAGCGAGCTCGAGGACAAGAACCAGGTCAAGCTGATCGAGCGCGACGGCAAGCGCGCGCGGCGCGTCTCGGAGCAGCTCAAGAGCACCACCGTGCTGCACGGCGACGCGGCCGACGAGGATCTGCTGCTGGAGGAGAACATCGACAGCGCCGACGTGTTCGCGGCGCTGACGAACTCCGAGGAGGCGAACATACTCTCCGCGATGCTCGCGAAACGGCTCGGCGCACACAAGGTGATGGCGCTGATCAACAAGCCGTCGTATTCGGAGCTGATCGAGAGCGGGTCCATCGACATCGCGATCTCGCCGCAGACGGTCACGATCGGTTCGCTGCTCGCCCACGTGCGCCACGGCGACGTCGTGCGGGTGCATGCGCTGCGGCGCGGCGCGGCCGAGGCGCTCGAAGTGGTCGTCCACGGTGACGCCGACAGCTCGCGCGTGATCGGACGGCGCATCGAAGAGATCGCGCTGCCGGAGGGCACCACGCTCGGCGCCGTGGTGCGCGGCGAGGACGTGATCATCGCCCACCACGACACGACGATCCAGCCGGACGACCACCTGATCCTGTTCCTGACCGACCGCCGCCACATGGACGCGGTCGAGAAACTCTTCCAAGGCTCGACCTCGTTCCTGTGAAGCAGACGATCCTCCCGGTCGCGCACGTCTTCGCGCTGGTGATCATGGGATTCGCCGCGACGATGCTCGCGCCGCTGCTGCTCGCGATCTGGGGACAGGACCTCGCGCTCGGATCGTTCGCGCTGTCGGCGGTCGCGACCTTCGCGATCGGCGCGGCCTTGTGGATCGCGACGCGGCGCTACAAGCGCGAGCTGAAGACGCGCGACGGCCTGGTGCTGGTCGCATTGACCTGGATCGCGCTGCCGGCGGTCGCGGGCTTCCCGTTGTGGCACTACCTGCCGATCGACTTCACGCACGCCTACTTCGAGGCGGCGTCGGGGCTCACGACGTCCGGTGGCACCGTTCTGTCGGGACTGCAGTACCTGCCGCGGTCGATCAACCTGTGGCGCTGCCTACTCAGCTGGCTCGGCGGGATGGGCATCATCGTGCTGGCGGTCGCGATCCTGCCGATGCTCGGCGTCGGTGGGATGCAGATCTATCGCGCCGAGATGCCCGGTCCGATGAAGGACGCGAAGCTCACGCCGCGGATCGGCCAGTCCGCGAAGCTCCTATGGACGGTGTACGCGGGCCTCACGCTCGCCTGCATCCTGTCCCTGCGGCTCGTCGGGATGGGGTGGTTCGACGCCGTCTGCCACGGTTTCTCGGCGCTGTCCCTCGGCGGCTTCTCGACCTACGACGACAACGTGGGCCACTTCAACTCGGTGCCGATCGAGATGGTGCTGGTCGTCTTCGAGGGGCTCGCCGCGCTAAACTTCGCGACCCATTACCAGGCGTGGCGGCAGCGCGGACTGCGCGCGTACCTGCGCGACTCGGAGGCGAAGGCGACCATCGGAGTGCTCGCGGTCAGCTCGCTCGGGATCGCCGTGTACCTGGTCGCGAAGGGCACGTATCCGAGCTTTCCGACGGCGCTGCGCGAAGCGACGTTCAACGTGGTGTCGATCGCGACGGACGGCGGGCTGCACACCCAGGATTATTCGCGCTGGCCCGTGTTCGCCCCGATGTTCATGCTGTTCCTGTCCTGCGTGGTCGCGAGCTCTGGGTCGACCGGCGGCGGCATCAAGATGATCCGCACGCTGATCCTCGCGAAGCAGGCGAACCGCGAGCTCGAGCATCTGGTGCACCCGAACCTGGTGCGCCCATTGAAGATCGGCGGCACGGTGATCGCGAATCGCGTGGTGTTCGCGGTGCTCGGCTTCGTGTTCCTTTATTTCATGAGCCTCGTGACGCTGGTGTTCGTCGAGCTCGCCAGCGGCCTCGATTTCACGACCTCGCTGTCGGCGGTCATCGCGTGCATCAACAACGTCGGCCCCGGACTCGGGCTCGTCGGCCCGGACAGCAATTACAGCGTGCTCACCGACTTCCAGACCTGGATCTGCTCCATCGCGATGTTGCTCGGCCGACTCGAGGTGTTCACGATCCTCGTATTGTTCACGCCGGCGCTGTGGCGCAAGTAGCCGCGCGCATCGCGCCGAAGGCGCGCTCGAGGAAGCGATCGATCGCGTGCAGCGATTCCGGCTCGTCGAGCAGCGGCACGTGGCCGCGGTTCGCGACCACCTGCGTCGCGAGATCGCGCTTCAGGTCGCGCATGCGATCGAGGATCGCGGGACTCAGGAGGTCGGACAGCTCGCCTCGCAGCACGAGCACCGGCAGGTCCGCGAGAACCCGCCACTGCGTCCACAGATCGAGCGCCGCTGCCGGCGCGGCGCGCATCGCCTCGCCGATCGCGGGGTCCGCGGCGGCCCGCAACGCACCCGGCGCGTCCTCGACGTAGGAGCGGCGGGCGAGCCTCTCCCAGCGATCCGGCGGCAAATCCGGCCAGGCGACCGCATAGGCCGCGCGCATCTGTGCGATCGCCTCCGGCCAGTCGCGTGGCGGCGGCGAGCGGCCGGCATAGCCCTTGATCCGCTCGACGCCCGCCGGATCGAGCGCGGGACCGATGT
>JAJXYU010000240.1 GCA_021780395.1 Pseudomonadota bacterium | reverse complement strand
CAGCCGGGCCGCCGCATCGCGCACCGCCCGGACGAATTGCTCGATCTTGTGCGGGTCCTTCACGCCCGGCTCCGATTCGACGCCGCTGCTCACGTCGACACCGAACGGACGCACCGCGAGGATCGCGTCGGCGACGTTGTCCGCGGTCAGCCCGCCCGCGAGGATCAGTTCGGTCTGGCGGGCGAGTTCCGCGGCCCGGCCCCAGTCCGCGATCTCGCCGATCCCGCTGGTCGGTCCCTCGAACAGGATCCGTGCCGGCATCGGATGCGGCGACTGGCGGCCGAAGCGCACGACCGGCAGCAGCTTCACGGCGGGTGCGATCCGCAGTTCGCGCAAGTCCTCGAAGTCGGTCTGGAAATAGTCCGGCCGCAGCGTCCGGCAGATCTCGTCGACCTTCATCTGCAACGGATGTTGCGCGACCGCGAACCGGAGCAGGCCGGGCGGCGCGAGCGCGGCGAGTTGCGCCGCCTGGCCGGGCGTGACCTGGCGCGGACTCGGCGCGAACACGAAGCCGATCGCGTCGACGTTCGCGGCCGCGGCCGCGGCGACCGCGTCGGCACTGGTGATGCCGCAGATCTTGATCCACATGGCGCCAGTCTAGCCGTTTTGCCCGGAATCGGTTCGCGCGGCACGCAACACCGAACGGATCCAGGCCGCCGGATCCGGGTGAGTCATCAGCGCCGAACCGACGAGCGCGAGCCGATAGCCGAGCCGCCGCAGGCGTCGGGCATCCTCCGCGGTCGCGACGCCGCTCTCGGCCACCGCGGGCGCGGCCGCCGGCATCGCCGGGGCCAGCGCCGCGAAGCGGGTCGGCACCACCGCGAGGGTCTGCAGGTCCCGGCAATTCAACCCGACGAGCAGCGTGGCATGACCGGCGCGCGTCTGCACGATATCGCCTGCGCGCGCAAGCTCACCGGCATCGAACGCCTCGAGCAGCACGAACAGGCCGCATCGCTCGGCGGCATCGATCAGCTCCGCGCACTGCGCGTCCGACAGCATCCTGAGGATCAGCAGGACCCCGCCCGCGCCCGCGGCTCGCGCCTCGAGCACCTGGTACGGATCGACCAGGAAATCCTTGCGCATCGCCGGAACGCCGAGCGGCCGCAGCGCGGCCGCGACGCCCTCGAGATGCTCGAGCGCACCGTCGAAGCGGGTCGGTTCGGTGAGCACGGACACCGCGACCGCACCCGCGCGCGCGTACTCGCGGGCGCGGGCGAGCCAATCATCGCCCTCGACCGCGAGCGCGCCGGCGGCCGGCGAGCGCCGCTTGATCTCGGCGATCACGTCGAAGCCCTCGGCCGAGAGCGCGAGCGGCGGCGCGGGTGGCATCGCCACCATGCGCCGTTCGAGCGCCGCCGCCGGTTCGGTCAAGCGCGCGGCGACCACCCGCGCGCGGCTCGCGTGCCCCATCTCGTCGAGGAACCCGCTCATCCATCCCCCGATCGGCCGTCGCGCGACGCGGCGTATCGCACGAACTCGGCGAGCCAGTCGCCGGCGCGTCCGTCATCGACCGTGCGCCGGGCGCGCTCGATTCCCTCGGCCGGCGTCGCCGCGCGCCCGGCGACGTGCAGCGCGATGCCGGCTTGCAGCGCGAGCGCGTCCCGGTGCGGGCCGCGGTCACGGCGCTCGAACACCGCGCGCAGCGCCGCGGCATTTTCCAGGGCATCACCGCCGGCGAGGTCGGCCGGCGTGCAGCACGGCAGGCCGAACTCCGACGGGTCGATCCGACGCGTCACGATCCGGCCGTGGGCGACCTCGTGGGCATCGAACGGGCCGATCGGCGTCGCCTCGTCCCAGCCGGCCGCGCCGTGCACGACCCAGGCGCGCTCGACCTCCGTGCCGAGCAGGGCTCGCGCGATCAGCTGCGCGGTCGGCGCGTCGTACGCGCCGATCACCCGGAACCGTGGGGCCGCGGGATTCGTGAGCGGCCCGAGCAGGTTGAACACCGTGCGCACCCCGAGCGCGCGGCGCACCGGTGCGATCACCCCCATCGCCGGATGGAAGTAGGGGGCGAACAGGAACGTGAACCCGGTCCGCTCGAGGCAGTGCGCGGCCGCGTCCTCGTCGAGCGGCAGCCGCAAGCCGAGCGCCTCGATCACGTCGGCGCTTCCGCAGCGGCTCGACACGGAGCGGTTGCCGTGCTTCACGACGGGCAGGCCGCAGGCCGCGGCCAGCAGCGCCGCGCCGGTCGACAGATTCAGGCTACCCGATGCGTCACCGCCGGTGCCGACGATGTCGACCGCGTCGAGCGGCGGCGGCAGCTTCGGGCGGCGGGCGAGCGAGCGCATCGCGCTCGCAAAGCCGCGCAACTCGTCGGCGGTCACTCCCTTCGCGCGCAAGGCCGCGAGCACCGCTCCCGCGAGCGCCGGCGGGGTCTGCGGTTCGGCCAGCGCCTCGAGCAACTCGACGGCCCGCGCCTCGTCGAGGTCGCGCCGCTCGAGCAGCGCGTCGAGCATCTCTCGCACCGTCGACACCGTCAGGCCTTGAGAAAATTCGCCATGATCCGCGGGCCTTCGGGCGTGAGCACGCTCTCGGGGTGGAACTGCACGCCTTCGATCGGCAGCGTCTTGTGACGCACGCCCATGATCTCGCCCTCCGGCGTGCGGGCGGTGACCTCGAGCGCATCGGGGAACGTCGCGGGCTCGGCAATCAGCGAATGATAGCGCCCCGCGGCGAACCCCTGCGTCAGGCCCGCGAACACGCCTCGGCCGTCGTGCGAGACCGGGGATACCTTGCCGTGCATCAAACGGCCGGCGCGCACGACCCGGCCGCCGAACGCCTCGACGAGCGCCTGGTGGCCGAGGCACACGCCGAGGATCGGTCGTCGGCCGGCGAACGCCGTGATCATCGCGAGCGACACGCCGGCGTCGCGCGGCGTGCCCGGCCCGGGCGAGATCACCAGGTGGCTGGGATCGAGCGCGAGCGCCTCGTCGACGCGGATCGCGTCGTTGCGACGGACGTCGACCTCGGCGCCGAGCACCAGGAAGGCCTGCACCAGGTTGTAGGTGAACGAGTCGTAGTTGTCGATCAGCAGCAGCTTCGGCGCACCCATGGTTACAGTCCCTCCGCGGCGAGCGCCAGCGCTCGGCGCAGCACCGCGCTCTTGGCGAGCACCTCTTCGTATTCCGCGCGCGGCGCGCTGTCGGCGACGATCCCACCGCCGGCCTGGTAGCTGTACCGGTCGCCGCGGAACACCAGGGTGCGAATCGTGATCGCCTGATCCATGTCGCCCTGCCGGCCGAAGTAGCCGACGGTGCCGCCGTAGAGCTCCCGGCCGACCGGCTCGAGCTGGTCGATGATCTGCATCGCCCGCACCTTCGGTGCGCCGACCAGGGTGCCCGCCGGGAACGTCGCGGCGAACAGGTCGAACGCATCGTGCCCGGGCGCGAGCCGGCCACCGACGCCGCTGACGATGTGCATCACGTGACTGTAGCGTTCGATCACGCGATACGGATCGACGGCGACGGTGCCGGCGACCGCGACCCGTCCGAGGTCGTTGCGGGCGAGGTCGACGAGCATCACGTGCTCGGCGTTCTCCTTCGGATCGGCCCGCAATTCCGCCTCCAGCGCGGCGTCGCGCGCCGCATCGTCGCCGCGCGGCCGCGACCCCGCGATCGGGCGCAGCTGCGCGACCCCTCGATGCAGCTTCACGAGCGCCTCGGGCGAAGATCCGACGACCGTGAGATCGCCGAGCTCGCAGAAATACATGTAGGGCGACGGATTGAGCAGCCGCAGCGCGCGATACACCTCGAACGGCGACAGCAGGCACTCGCCGTCGAAGCGCGACGACAGGACCAGCTGGTAGACGTCGCCGGCGGCGATGTGCGCCTGCGCCCGCCGTACGCCCTCCGCATGCGCGGCCTCGCTCAAGGACGGCGTCGCCGGCGAGAAGCGCCCGCCGGCGCGTGCACTCGGCACCGCGCCCCGCAACGCGGCGATGACCTCCCGCCGCAGCGCCTGTCGTTCCGACTCGCTGCCGTCGTGCAACAACGCAACGCCTCGCGTCAGATGATCGAAGACGAGCAGGGATCTCGGTGCGACGTAGTGCGCATGCGGCACGGCGGTGGCATCCAGGCTGCGCCCCGGCAGGCGTTCGAAGTACCGGACCGCATCGTACGCGGTGTATCCGACGAGTCCTCCGGACAGCGGCACGCCCGGCAGTTCGGGCTTCGGCTGGGGTGCGGCGGCGAGCGCGGTGCGCAGCGTATCGAGGAATTCCCGCCGGGATCGCGGCCGCGGCGCGCGCGCATCACCGATCGTGACGCCGTCCGCGTCGATCCGCAGCTCGAGGCAGTCACCGAAGCCGATGAACGAATAGCGCGCCAGCCGCTCGCCTCCCTCGACGCTCTCGAGCAGGAAGCGGGGCCGGAACGGAGCGAGCTTCAGATACGCGGAAACCGGGGTATCGAGGTCCGCGGCGATGTCGAAAGGCGCTTGCATGGGCGATATTCCGCAACGAAATCCATGGACAAGAAAAAACCCATCGCCGGCTGAGTCGGAGATGGGTTCTGGTGATCGAACGAAAGACGGTGATTTTAAGCGAAACCGGCCAGGCCCCTCTCCTTACGACGGGCTACGCCACCACCACCGGGCGCACGAGTTGTATCGCATTTCACGCATGGGGATCAGTATCGCCGCGATGCGCGGTCAGCGTCAAGACGGCCGCGGCGGCCTGGTGCGCTTCGCCGCGGCCTCGAGGTCCTTCTTGTACCGGCGGCTCGCCTCGACGAACCGCGGCGTGAGCCCGACGTCCTCGTAGACCGGATCGCCTTGATCGTCGCGGGAGATCACCTTCGGTCCAGGCTCGTAGGGCATCGACGCCGCCACCTCGTCGAGCGCGGCGTGCAGCAAATCGGTCAAGATGCGCTCGACCGGGAATCCCGGGAACAGGTCCGCGAGCGCGTGAAGCCGTGACGCGTCGTCGAGGGTCAAGCGCACCGGGTATTCCTCGGCGGTCAGCGCCGGCGCCGATTCCTTCTTCCATCGATCGAGCAGGGACTTGAATTTCACCGCAGCTCCGCCATTGAAGGGTGGATAAGCGATTATAGTCGGACGGCGCGGACGAGGGACGAGCGATCTCGAGAAGCAGACGGTTCACGCCGCCGGACCACGGCGAGGGCGCCCTTTGGCGCGGATTTCTCGGCGTGTTCGCGTACGGGCGGCGCGCGCTCGCGCTCGTGTGGACGACGAACCGCGCGCTGTCGATCGCGCTGATCGCGCTCACCGCCGTCGCCGGCCTGCTGCCCGCGGCGATCGCCTACGTCGGCTCGCTGATCGTCGACGCGGTCGTCCACGCCGCCGAGATCCACCGCCACCACGGCACCTTCGACCTCGCCCGCGTGTGGACTTACGTCGGCCTCGAAGCGATCTGCGTCGCCGCCGCGGCCGCCGCCGCCCGCGGCCTGTCGCTCGCGCAATCCCTGCTGCGCGCGCAGCTCGGACAGCGCGTCAACGTGATGATCCTCGACAAGGCCTTGACCCTGGAACTCGCCCAGTTCGAGGACTCGCAGTACTACGACAAGCTGACCCGCGCGCGGCGCGAGGCGTCGAGCCGGCCCCTCAGCCTGGTGATGCGCACGTTCGGACTGATCCAGAACGCGGTCTCGCTGATCTCCTTCGGCGGCCTGTTGATCCGCTTCTCGCCATGGGCCGTCGGGCTGCTCGCCGCGGCGGGATTGCCGGCGTTCTTCGCCGAAGCGCGCTTCTCCGGCGAGGCGTTCCGGCTGTTCCGCTGGCGCGTGCCGGAGACGCGGATGCAGATGTACCTCGAGTCGGTGCTCGCGCGCGAGGACCACGCGAAGGAAGTCAAGCTGTTCGGGCTCGGCGAACGCCTGCTCGGCCGGTACCGGGAGATCTTCGAGCGGCTCTACGTCGCGGATCGGAATCTGTCGATCCGTCGGGACGCGTGGGGACTCGGTCTCGGACTCCTCGGCACCGCGGCCCTGTACGGCGGCTACGCGTGGATCGCGGCGGAGACCGTCGGCGGCGCGATCACGCTCGGCCAGATGACGATGTACCTCGCACTGTTCCGCCAGGGCCAGTCGGCGGTCGGCGCGGCGCTGTCGGCGATCAGCGGGATGTACGAGGACAACCTCTACCTTTCGAATCTCTTCGAGTACCTCGAACAACCGGTCGGCGAACCCGGCGGCAGCGCGCAGGCGGGACCCGCGCCCGGCGACGGGGTACGCTTCGAGGACGTCGAGTTCGTCTATCCCGGCGCGACGACGCCGGCGTTGCAGGGAATCGACCTGCACGTGCGGCCGGGCGAGAGCCTCGCGCTGGTCGGCGAGAACGGCTCGGGAAAGACGACGCTGATCAAGCTCCTGACGCGGCTGTATCGGCCGACGCACGGACGGATCCTGCTCGACGGCCTCGACCTCGCGCAATGGGACGAGCGCGCGCTGCGCCGGCGGATCGGCGTGATCTTCCAGGATTTCGCGCGCTACCAGATGCGGGTCGGCGACAACATCGGCGCCGGCGACGAGCGGGCGTTCGAGGACGAGTCACGATGGCGCGAGGCGGCCGCGCAGGGACTCGCGGCGGAGTTCGTCGACCAGCTGCCCCACGGCTATCAGACGCAGCTCGGCAAATGGTTCGACGACGGCCGCGAGCTCTCGGGCGGACAGTGGCAGAAGATCGCGCTCGCGCGCGCATTCATGCGCCAGGATGCCGACATCCTCGTGCTCGACGAGCCCACCGCGGCGATCGACGCCGGCGCCGAGGCGCAGGTGTTCGAGCACTTCCGCGCGTTGACCCGGCGGCGGATCGCGATCGTGATCTCGCACCGCTTCTCGACCGTGCGGATGGCCGATCAGATCCTGGTGCTCGAGGGCGGTCGGATCGTCGAGCGCGGTTCGCACGCGGACTTGATGCGACACGACCGCCACTATGCGCGGCTGTTCACGCTGCAGGCGCGCGGGTATCGTTGAAGGGTTCGCCCACGGAGATCCGCGATGCCCTCGTTCGACGTCGTGTCCGAGATCAACCACCACGAGCTCGCGAACGCGGTCGACCAGGCGCGGCGCGAGCTCGCGCAGCGTTTCGACTTCAAGGGAGTCGAGGCGGGCTTCGAGCTGCAGGAGACCACGGTGACGATGACCGCGCCGGTGGAATTCCAGCTCAAACAGATGCTCGACATCCTCAAGTTGAAGCTTGCGAAGCGCGGGATCGACGTCGCCTGCCTCGACGTGCAGACGCCGCAGGTGAACCTCGCGCGCGCGACCCAGCCGGTCGTGCTGAGGCACGGGATCGACGCCGAGACCGGCCGGAAGGTCGCCCGCGCGCTCAAGGAATCGCGGCTGAAGGTGCAGACGCAGCTGCAGGGGGACAAGGTCCGCGTGACCGGCAAGCAGCGCGACGACCTGCAGGCGGCGATCGCGCTGCTGCGCAGGGCCGATCTCGGGATCCCGCTGCAGTTCGACAACTTCCGCGACTGAACGCGGTTCAGGCCCGCCGCAGCCGCCAGCGCAGCAACACGAGCGCGGCGCCGACCATCCCGCCGAGATGCGCGAAGTGCGCGACGCCGCTCAGCGTGCGGGTCACGCCGAGGACGAGCTCCACGCCCGCGTACAGCGTCGCGAACAGCCAGGCGGGCATCGGGATCGGCGGAATCAGCGGGATCACCTTCTGGCGCGGAAACAGCACGGCATAGACCAGCAGCAGACCGAACACCCCGCCCGATGCGCCGATCGTCGGCTCCGCGCGCGCGCCGAACAGCACCGGCACGTACAGTTGCGACACCGCCGCCGCGACGACCGACGCGAAATAGACCTCGAGCAGCCGACGCGGCCCGACGACGCGTTCGACCTGGGTGCCGAAAATCCACAGCCCGAGCATGTTGAACAGCAGATGCAGTATCGTCTGGGTGCTGTGCAGGAACGCGTAGGTCACGATCTGCCACAGGTGGAAGTAGTGCACGCCGTCGATCGGCTGCAGCGGCCAGAGCGCGAACCAGACCTCGACCGCGCCGTGCGACAGCAACTCCAGCAGGTAGACCAGGACGTTGATCACCACCAGCGTATTGACGGCGGACGTTCTCATCGCGCGGACACGACCTTAGGATTTTCGTTCGACGCAGGTATTCTATCCCGCCATGCACGCCGTATTCCTCGATTACGACACCGTCTCGCAGGGCGATCTCGATCCGTCCGCGCTGCGCGCGGTGATGCCCGGGCTCGAATTGCGCGGAACCACCCCGGAGGATCGCATCGACGCGGCGATCCAGGACGCCGGGATCGTGCTGTTGAACAAGCTGCGCCTCGACCGGGAACGACTGCGGCGGGCGTCGCGACTGCGCCTGATCGCCCTCGCGGCGACCGGCACGGACAACGTCGATCTCGCGGCCGCGGCCGAGCTCGGGATCGCGGTGTGCAACGTCCGTGGCTATTGCACGGCGTCCGTGGTCCAGCACGTCTGGGGCATGATCCTGTCCCTGACTCAGCACCTGCCCGAGTACCGGCGCCTCGCGGTCGACGGTTCCTGGGCCGGGAGCGACCAGTTCACGATGCTGTCGCTGTCGATCCGCGAACTCGCGGGCCGCAACCTCGGCATCGTCGGGTGGGGGGAGCTCGGCCGCGGGGTCGCCGCCGCGGGCGCCGCATTCGGCATGCGGGTGCTCGTCGCGAACCGCCCGGACGGGCCGCCGCAGCCGGACCGGCTCGACCTCGAGTCACTGCTCGCGCGGGCCGACGTCGTGTCGCTGCATTGCCCGCTGACCCCGGCCACGCGCGGGATGATCGACGCACGACGGCTCGCGCTGATGAAGAACGACGCGCTGCTGATCAACACCGCGCGCGGCGGTCTCGTCGACGGACATGCGCTCGTCGCGGCGCTGCGGGCCGGGCGGCTCGGCGGCGCGGGGATCGACGTGCTCGCGGTCGAGCCGCCGGTGGACGGCGATCCTCTGCTCGATCCCGGGGTCCCGAACCTCCTGGTGACCCCGCATGTCGCCTGGGCGGCGCGCGAGGCGCGGCAGCGCTGCATCGACATGATGGCGGACAACGTTCGCGACTTCCTCGCGGGCGGACGGCGCGGCCGGGTCGTGTGAGCCTGACCGCGAACCCGAACAATTGCTAACATTGCCGCCATGGGACGCATATTCGAGACTCGCAAGCACACGATGTTCGCCCGCTGGAACCGCATGGCGAAGCAGTTCACGCGGATCGCCAAGGACATCACGATCGCGGTGCGCGCCGGCGGACCGGATCCGGCGTCGAACCCGGCGCTGCGCCGGGTGCTGCAGAACGCGCGCGTCGTCAACATGCCGAAGGACAAGACCGACGCGGCGATCCGCCGCGCCTCGGGCAAGGAGGCGACGAATTACCAGGAGATCCTCTACGAGGGTTATGCGCCGCACGGAATCGCGCTGCTGGTCGAGGCCGCGACCGACAACCCGACCCGCACCGTCGCGAGCGTGCGTAACCTGTTCGCGAAACATGCCGGCAACCTCGGCAGCAGCGGCAGCGTCGCGTTCCAGTTCAAGAAGATGGGGGTCTTCCGGCTCGACCCGGCGACCGTGAAGGATCCGGAGGAACTCGAACTCGACCTGATCGATCACGGCCTCGAGGAGATGGGTGAGAGCACCGGCGAGAAGGGCGAGCCGCAGCTCGTGATCCGCTGCGCATTCAACGATTTCGGGAAGCTGCAGGAAGCGCTCGAGGCGCGCGGGATCACCCCGCTGTCGGCCGAGCACGAGTACATCTGCACGACACCGGTCGAATTGCCGGAGGCGCAGGCCGCCGAGGTGCTCGAGCTGATCGACCGGCTCGAACAGGACGACGACGTCCAGAAGGTATTCCACACCCTCGCTTGAGGGCGACCCGCCGCGCCTCGCGTCAGGCGCCGCGCGTCGGCGGTGGACCGTGGTTGATCACCGAATAGGCCCAGCGGACGACCGGCTGGATCCGGGAGGAGACCATCGTGAGCGCCCGGTCGTAGTCGACCCAGGCGGCCTCCTGATGCTCGGGCCGGCCGAGTTCCGGATTGACCGGCAGACGGATCGACCGTTCCTTGCTGCGCGCGATGTAATAGCGGGCGATCTTGCCCTTGTGGTACGGGCCGGTCTCGCGGTACACGAGTCCCCAGTCGAACGAGAGATCGTCGAGCGCGGTCTCCTCGCGCACCTCCCGCACCGCGGCGTCGATCGCCTGCTCGCCGGGCTCGACGATCCCCTTCGGGAAATCCCAGTTACGATACGCGCGCAGCAACAGGAAGCGCGGCCTGCGATCGACCAGGCTGACCACGACGACGCCGGCGGACAACCGCGTCGATTGGGGGGTGTTTACCATGAGTGCGCTGTATCACCTCGAAGACCGGCGGGTCCCGCGGCCCGTCCGACGGGCCCAGCGCGATTCTACCTGCGGACGGGGCACGGCCTGGATTGATTTATCGAGTCGATGGATTTTATGATCGACATTTGTGACGTCTATTGACCCGACGGGGTGCCGGCCTGGGGCAGGGCCGCCGCCGGGTGATCGCGGATCATGAACCTCAAAGACTTCAAATACCTCGTCGCGCTCGCCGACACCGGTCACTTCGGCAAGGCCGCCGAGAAGGCGTTCGTGAGCCAGCCGACGCTCTCCGCGCAGCTGAAGAAGCTCGAGGACTACCTCGGCGTCCAGCTGGTCGAGCGCCGGCCGAAGCAGGTGCAGCTCACCGAGGTCGGACAGCGGATCGTCGAGCGCGCCCGGCGCATCCTCGACGAGAGCAACGAGATCGTCGCGCTCGCGCGCCACCATGCCGATCCGCTCGCCGGCAAGATCAAGGTCGCGTTGATCCCGACGATCGGCCCATACCTGTTGCCGCGGGTGATGCGACGGATCCGCAAGACGCTCCCCGAGCTCGGCTTGATGCTCTACGAGTACCAGACCGAACCGCTGCTGAAGCGGCTGCGCGACGGGGAAATCGACCTCGGGATCCTGGCGCTGCCCGCGCCGACCGACGGGCTCGAGTCGCGTCCGCTGTACGAAGAGGCGTTCACGGTCGCGCTGCCGGGCAACCACCCGCTCGCGGCGCAGCCGACGATCCGGTCGCAGGATCTGCGCGGCCTGACCTTGCTGCTGCTCGAGGACGGTCATTGCCTGCGCGATCAGGCGCTCGAGGTCTGCAGCCGCGTCGGCGCGCGGGAAGCCGACGACTTTCGCGCGACGAGCCTCGAGACCTTGCGGCAGATGGTGATCGCGGGACTCGGCGTCACCCTGCTGCCGGAGCTCGCGGTGGACTCGCCGGTCGGCTCGCAGCGCGGCCTCACGATCCGCCGGTTTCAGAAGCCGGCGCCGAGCCGCCGGGTCGGCGCGGTCTGGCGCCGATCGTCCACGCGCGCGGCCGCGATCGACGAACTGTGCAAGGTGATCGCTCAGACGATCGCAGAGCACGACTGAGCAGGCCGAGGAGGCCCTCGACGATGAGCGAGCCGACGGCAACCAATCCCCCGCCCGACGGACCGCGTCTGGACCGCGCGTTCGTCGATCAACAGCATCTGCTCGACCGCTATCTCGAGGGCGCGCTGCCCTACAAGGGTACCCGCGAGTTCGAGCACTGGTGTGCGGCGCATCCGGAGTACCTCGCCGAACAGCGGCTGGCCGATCGCACCCAGGCGGCGCTGCGCTTGCTGGAGGCCGCCGGCCGCGCGCCGGATCTCGCCGAGCCGCGACCACGCTGGTGGCGCGCGCCCTGGCTGTCGGTCGCGCTCGGCGCGATCACCGCCACGAGTCTCGTGGGTCTGTGGACCGCGACCGCGCACGGCGCGTGGCTGCACGATCAGTTGCTCGAGGCCCGCGCGCAGCTCGCTCGCGGTTCGATGCGCGCCGCGGCCTCGGAGCAGGTCGTTGCGGTCGCGCCCGACCACAGCGCCGATGCGCAGGCCGCCCGCATCACGCTCACCCGTTCGCCGGCACGTCTCGTGGACCTGCGCATCGGCATGGGTTACGTGCGGGCCCAGCGCTTCCGGGTGATCGTCGACAAGCACGGGGCCGGACGTGCGCTCGATCTCGACGGGCTCGCGAAGGACTCCAATGGGGATCTGCGCATCGCGTTCAATGCGTCGGCGCTCGAACCCGGCGAGTACGCGGTGCGCATCGAGGCGATGCCGCTGCTCGGCCGGCCGGTCGCCGACGGGTGGTTCGCGATCGCGGTGCGGTGACGCCGGTCACGCCCGCCCGCGCGGCCGCTCAGGCCTCCGCGCGCAGGCTTTGCGCCGGTGGCGTGCCGACGACGCGCCGCGCGGCGAGCGTGCCGCTCACCCCGACGAGCGCGGTGCCACCGAGGATGCCGATCCACCAGAGCTTCGGGTCCGGCGCGTAGCGCAGCGCGAACAGGTGGTGCGCGACCCACCATCCGGTCGCGGCGGCGCCGGCGGCGCCGAGCAGCCCGGACAGCAGACCCAGCGCGGCGAACTCCGCCGCGACGCCGCTCAGCACCGTGAATCGGCTCGCTCCCAGGGTCCGCAGGATCGCGCTCTCGTGGCGGCGTTCGTCGCGGGTCGCCTGCACCGCGGCGAGCAGCACGACCACGCCGGCGGCGAGCGTGAACAAGGACACGTACTGGACCGCGAGCGAGGCCCGGTCGATGATCGAACGGACCTGCGCGAGGATCGCCTCGACGTCGATCACGGTGACGGTCGGGAACCGCCGCGCGAGCGCGGCCAGCCCCGGCCGCGCGCGCGGCCCGAGATAGACGCTGGTGATCAGGGTGCCCGCCGCGCCGTCGAGCAGTCGCGGCGGGAAGACCAGGAAGAAGTTCGGTCGGAAGCTGTCCCAACGCACCCGGCGGATGCTCGCGACGCGGACGGTCAGCGGTTCGCCGGCGACGTCGAACGAGATCGAGTCGCCGAGTCGCAGGTGCAGCGCATCGCGGTACTCGGTCGAGATCGACACCCAGTGCCTGCCGTAATCGGCCGGCCCCCACCAACGCCCGGCGATCACGCGGTTGTCCGGCATCGGATCGGCCGACCAGGTGAGGTTCTGCTCGCGCGTGGCGAACGCACGGCCACGCGCGCTCGCAAAACGCAGCGATGCGATCGGACGGGCGTCGATCGCGGTGATCCGTGCGCGGATCACCGGAACCATCGGCGCGTCGGGCGCGCCGAGCGCCGCGAGCGCCCGGCGCAGCGCGGGCGCGTCCTGCGGCCGGATGTTGATCAGGAACTCGTTCGGCGCGCGTGCGCCGACGCTCGCGCGCCACTCGCGCATCAGGTCGCCGCGGACCACCGCGAGGAGCAGCAGGATCATCAAGCCGAGCCCGAACGCGACGACCTGCAGCACGCTCGCGGTCCCGCGTCTCGAGACGTTCGCGAGACCATAGCGCCAGGCGACGCCGACACCGCCGCGGAACCGGCGGGTCAGGCGCACCAACGCGAACCCCGCGGCGGCGAGCACGACACCGACCACGCCGATACCGGCCGCGAGGTCGACGACC
>JAJXYU010000020.1:1831-13425 GCA_021780395.1 Pseudomonadota bacterium | reverse complement strand
GACGCTCGTGCCCTACGGGCGCATCGGCGAGCCCGAGGACATCGCGCGCGCGGCGGTGTGGCTCGCGTCGGATCACTCCGACTACGTCGTCGGCACGACGCTCTACGTGGACGGCGGCATGACGCTGTATCCGGGCTTCGCGACCGGCGGTTGACGGTGCAGGCCTCCGGGACCGGGCGCGGACACGGCGTACCGCTCCCGCCCGAAGTCCGTCGGCTCCTTGCGGCGCGCGCGATCCGCAGCCTCGGCCAGGGCGTGACGGTCGCGAGTTTCACGCTCTATCTGCACGCGCTCGGCTATCGCGGTGCCGCGATCGGCGCGGTACTGATGGCGGGGCTCGCGTTCGGCGTGCTGATGACGCTCGTGGTCGGCCCGATGAGCGATCGCCGCGGCAGCCGCGGCCTGTTGTTGATCTACGAGACCGCCGCCGCGGCCGCCGCGCTCGCGGCGATGCTCTCGACGAGCGAGGCCGTGCTGATCGTCGCCGCGACGATCGCCGGCTTCGGCCGCGGCGCGAACGGCGCCGCCGGTCCGTTCGCGCCGGTCGAGCAGGCCTGGATCGCCCGCGAGACCGACGGCGCGCAGCGGCGGCGGGCGCTGTCGCTGAATGCGACGCTTGGGTTCCTCGGGATGGCGGTCGGCGCGGCGCTGGTCGCGCTGCCGGCCGTGTTCGGCCGGGGCTTCGAGCACGTCGCGAGCTACCGCTGGCTGTTCCTCGTCCCGCTGGCCGGGTCCTTGGGCGCGATCGCGCTGATCGCCGGCGCGCGCGAGCCGCGCGCCCGGGTGAACTTCCCGGCGGACGGCGCCGCGGCCGCGGCGTCGGAGGCCGCGCGGGTGACCCGGCGCGAGAACCGCGACCTGCGCCGCCTGGCGATGACCAACGCGGTGAACGGGCTCGCGATCGGCATCATCGGCCCGTTGATGGCGTACTGGTTCGCGCGCCGCTTCGGCGAGCGCCCGACCGCGATCGGCCCGGCGCTCGCGCTCGCGTTCCTGCTCGCCGCGTTCGGCACCGTGCTCACGCGCCGGCTCGGCGAGCGGCTCGGCACGGTCACTTCGGTGGTCGCGATGCGCACGATCGGACTCGCCGCGCTGCTCGCCACCCCGCTCGTGCCGCGATTCGGCGAGGCGGTCGCGCTGTACGCGCTGCGCGCGGTGTTCAATCAAGGCACCGCGGGCGCGCGGCAGGCGGTCGCGGCGAGCCTCACGCGGGCGGAGCGTCGCGGGCTCGCCGCGAGCGTGCAGAGCCTGTCGCTGCAGCTGCCGCGTGCGGTCGGACCGGTGATCGGTGGATCCCTGATCGGGGACGGTCATTACGTGCTCCCGTTCCTGATCGGCGCGGTGCTGCAGGGGCTCTACCTGGTACTGTACTGGCGGTTCTTCGCCGGCCTCGACACGGCGGACGCCTGATCGGCCGCCATTCCCGCGACGGGCCGCCATTCCCGCGACGGACCGCCATTCCCGTGGCGGCTCCGACCCGTTACCATTCACCGGCGGCGCTCGGTCGCGCCGTCGCAAGGAGTCTCGACGATCCCATGAGGCAACAGATCCACGAGCTGGCGCGTGCGGTGGACGTGGTCCTCGAGACCGACGTGCTGGTCGTCGGCAGCGGTCCCGGCGGCCTCGCGGCCGCGCTCGCGGCCGCCCGGGCCGGCGTCGCGACCGCGCTGCTCGAACGCAACGGCTGCTTCGGCGGCAACATCACCCAGGTCGGCGTCGAGGGCTTCGCGTGGTACCGCCACGAGAAGACGGTCGACTCCGAAGGGATCGGCATCGAGTTCGAGGAGCGCGCGAAGGCGATGGGCGCGGCCCTGCCCGAGCCGCAGTCGATCAGCCATGCGCTCGACGCCGAAATGTTCAAATGGGTCGCGGACACGCTCGTCGAAGAGGCCGGCGTGACGCCGCTCCTGCACCGGCTCTGCGTCGCGCCGATCGTCGCGGACGGCGCGATCCGCGGCGTGATCACCGAGAGCAAGGCCGGGCGCGAAGCGATCCTCGCGAAGCGCGTGATCGACGCGACCGGGGATGCGGACCTCGCCGCGCGCGCCGGCGCCCCGGTGCGCAAGACCCCGCGCGAAGAGATGATGGCCGCATCGGTGATGTTCTCGATGAGCGGCGTCGACAAGCGCCGCTTCATGGACGCGATCAAGGCCGACCCGCAGACCTACCGCGACTGGGTCGGCAACGGCGAGTGGAACATCGAGACGACCGGCAAGGAGGATGCGCTGTTCTCGCCGTTCCTGCGCAAGCCGTTCAAGCAGGCGGTCGCGGCCGGCGTGATCCCGGCGACCTTGAGCACGATCGCCGGCACCTGGGGCACGGTCAGCGACCAGGGCGACCTCACCTACCTCAATCTGATTCACCTGCCCGGCATCGACGGAACGGACCCGGCGGACCTGACGCGCGGCGAGATCGAAGGGCGCCGTCAGGCGATCCACGCGATCGAGGCGCTGAAGCGCTTCATGCCGGGCTGCGATCACGCGAAGCTGCGCAACTTCGGGATGACCGTCGGGATACGCGACACGCGCAAGATCGACGCGGTGTACAACCTGAGCGCGAGCGACGTGCGCGATCAGGGCCGGTTCGAGGATTCGATCGGAATCTTCCCGGAATTCATCGACGGCTACGGACTGCTGATCCTGCCGACGACCGGCCGCTACTTCCACGTGCCCTACCGGGCGCTGCTGCCGAAGGGCGTCGGGAATCTGCTGGTCGCGGGGCGTTCAATCGGCGGCGACAAGGTCTCCCACGCGGCGGTGCGCAACATGATGTGCTGCGCGGTCAGCGGACAGGGCGCGGGCGTCGCCGCGGCGATCTCCTGCAAGACCGGCGCGCCGTTCGAACGAATCGACCTCGCGTCGGTGCAGTCGGAGTTGCGGCGTCAGGGAGCTCGGATCCGTTGAGCACCGTGGACCGGGTGGTCGCGATCCGCGCGGCCGCGCCGGCATCGCGGCGTTGGTGGGTGCTCGCGCTGTGCAGCGCGACGATCGCCGGGTGCTATTACGAGTACGACGCGATCGCGCCGATCGCCGACTTCCTGCGCGCCGATCGCGGATTCAGCCAAGCGCAGATCGGCATGCTGAACGCGGTGTTCAGCCTGCCGAACGTCGTGCTCGCGCTCGCCGGCGGTCTGCTGATCGATCGCTACGGATCGGCGCGAGTCGCGCTGTGGACGGCCGGACTGTGCTTCCTCGGCGCGGTGCTGACCGCGATCGGCAATCCGTATTCGGTCATGGTGCTCGGCCGGCTGATCTTCGGGGTGAGCGAGGAAGCGCTGTTCATCGCGCTGCTCGCGGCGCTCGCCCAATGGTTCGCCGGCGGCGGCACCGCGTTCGCGATGGCGCTGTTCTTCAGCCTCGCCCGCATCGGCTCCTACGCGGCCGACACGTCGCCGGCCTGGGCGAGGACGGTCTATGCGCACGGTTGGCAATGGCCGCTGTCGCTCGGGGCGGCGATCACCGGCGTCGGCTTCTTCGCGGCGCTCGCCTACCGCTTCGGGTTCGGCGTCGCACGCCCCGCGGCGCGGCCGGCCGCGGCCGCGGAGCGCGTCGACTGGAGGGACGTCTGGCGGTTCGACCGCTCGTTCTGGTACATCCTGACGCTGAACGTGCTGTTCGCGTCGGTGTTCTTCCCGTTCCGCAGCACCTTCGCGATCGAGTATTTCCAGGACGCGAAGGGCTTGAGCCTGCGTGCGGCCGGGCTCGCGAACAGCTGGGTGTTCTTCGCGGCGATCTTCGCGACGCCGCTGTTCGGCTGGATCGCGGACCGGTTCGGCCATCGCGCGCTGATGATGACGATCGGCACGCTGCTTCTGCCGACCACGTTCCTGATCCTCGGCGTGACCCATTGGAGTCTGTGGATCTCGACGGCGTTGATGGGCGTGAGCTTCTCGGTCGTCCCGGCGGTGATCTGGCCCGCGACCGCGATGCTGGTCGAGCCACGCCGCCTCGGTACCGCCTACGGGCTGATCAACATGCTGCAGAACGTCGGCCTCGCGGTGTGCAATCTCGCCGCGGGCTGGTTGAACGACCGGTCGCATGCGGGTCCGCGAAATCCCTCGGGCTACGACCCGATGCTGTGGTTCTTCGGCGTGATCGGCTTCGTCGCGTTCCTCGCGGTCGCGAGCCTCTGGTTGCGCGAGTCCGGCCCAAGCGGTCACGGCCTCGAGCGCATACGTGAGGCGGACAGATCCCCCGGCGAGTTGGTATCATAGGCGGCTTGATTCCGGGGGCTTGGAGATCAACGGATGCGAACCCTTCTCGATCGCCTGGCGAACGGAGACCCCGCGCCGGGCGGCGGCGCTGTCGCCGCCGCGAGCGGCGCGATGGGCGTCGCCCTGCAGTCGATGGCGCTGCGGCACACCCTCGCGAAGCGCATCGACGAATCGCTGCGCGCGGAACTCACGACCCGGCTCGCCGACTGCGAGGCGCTGCGGACGCGCATCGCCGGCTTCGTCGACGTCGACGGCGCGGCGGTCCGGCGCCTGATCGACGCCTACCGGCTCCCGGCGGCCGGGCCGGGCCGCGCCGACGCGATCGAGGCGGCGATGCTCGGCGCGATCCAGTCGCCGCTCGACCTGGCGGCGGCCTGTGTCGACGGCCTGCGCCAGGCGCGGCGCTGCGTCGAAGCCTGCCACCGCAACGTCGCCGGCGACGCCGCGGCCGGCGCGATCGCGCTGCAATCGGCGCTGCGGATCTGCACGACCAATGTCGCCGCCAACGCGCAGGGCCTGCGCGACGCGGACCGCGCCACGTGGCTTCGCGACACCGCCTCCGCGATGCTCGCCGAAGGCATGCCGCTCGCCGAGTCCGCGCTGCGAACGGCTTCCGAACGACTGACACACTGACGACGACTGGTACCCCGAAGGAGAGTGAAGAATGCTGAGCGACATCGAAATTGCGCAACGGGCCTCGTTGAAGCGGATCGGCGAGATCGCCGCGAAGCTGGGCATCCCCGATCAGGTGGTCGAACCCTACGGACACTACAAGGCGAAGATCGGTCTCGACTTCGTCGACTCCCTGTCCGAGCGCAAGAACGGCAAGTTGATCCTGGTCACCGCGATTTCGCCGACGCCCGCCGGTGAGGGCAAGACGACGACGACGGTCGGACTCAACGATGCGCTCAACTACATCGGCAAGAAGGCCGTCTGCTGCCTCCGCGAACCCTCCCTAGGCCCGGTGTTCGGGATGAAGGGTGGCGCCGCCGGCGGCGGCTACGCGCAGGTCGTGCCGATGGAGGACATCAACCTGCACTTCACCGGCGATTTCTCGGCGATCGCGCTCGCGAACAACCTGCTCGCCGCGCTGATCGACAACCACATCCACCACGGCAATGCGCTCGACATCGACGTGCGCCGGATCCAATGGCGCCGGGTCGTCGACATGAACGACCGCGCGCTGCGCGACATCGCGATCGCGCTCGGCGGGCCCGGCAACGGCTTCCCGCGGCAGGATGGGTTCGACATCGTGGTCGCATCCGAGGTGATGGCGATCTTCTGCCTGTCGAATTCCCTCGAGGACCTGAAGTCGCGGCTCGGCAACATCGTCGTCGGCTACACGCGCGCCCAGAAGCCGGTGCTCGCCCGCGACCTGAACGCCCATGGCGCGATGACCGTGCTGCTGAAGGACGCGCTGAAGCCGAACCTCGTGCAGACGATCGAAGGCAATCCGGCACTGATCCACGGCGGGCCGTTCGCGAACATCGCGCACGGCTGCAACTCGGTGATCGCGACCCGGACCGCGCTGAAGCTCGCCGACTACGTCGTCACCGAGGCCGGCTTCGGCGCCGATCTCGGCGCCGAGAAGTTCATCGACATCAAGTGCCGCAAGAGCGGGCTGCGACCGGACGCGGTCGTGATCGTCGCGACGATTCGCGCGCTGAAATACCACGGCGGCGTGGACCTGAAGGAACTGAACAAGGAGAATCTCGACGCGCTGACCGCGGGCCTCGTGAACCTCGAGCGGCACGTCGACAACGTCCGCAATCACTACGGCCTGCCCTGCGTCGTGTCGATCAACCACTTCGCGAACGACACCGACGCGGAGGTGGCGCTGCTGCGCAAGGCGATCGAGAAGCGCGGCGCGCCGGTCGTGCTCGCGCGTCACTGGGCCGAGGGCGGCAAGGGCGCGAAGGATCTCGCCGAGACCGTCGTGAAGATGGTCGAGTCCGGATCGTCGAAGTTCCGCTTCGTCTACCCCGACGAGGCGAGCCTCTGGGACAAGATGACCGCGGTCGCGACCAAGATCTACGGCGCCGCCGAGGTCCACGCCGACTCGAAGGTCCGCGAGCGCATCCGCCGCCTGGAAGAGGAGGGCTACGGACGCTACCCGATCTGCGTCGCGAAGACCCAGTACTCGTTCTCGACCGACCCGAAGCTGCGTGGCGCCCCGAGCGGGCATGTGATCACGGTGCGCGAGGTGCGTCTGTCCGCCGGCGCCGAGTTCATCGTGATGATCTGCGGCGACATCATGACGATGCCGGGCCTGCCGCGCGTCCCCTCGGCCGACCGGATCGACATCGGCCCGGACGGCCAGGTCGTCGGGTTGTTCTGATGTCCGTGCGCCGCGGCTCCCGTCGCCGTCTCGCGATCACGCTCGCCGCCGTAGCGAGCCTCGTGGGCGGCGGCGCGACCGCGGCGGCGCCGATCAGGCTTTAGCGGCCGCCGCGAGCGCGTCCTTCACCCGCACCTGCGTGATCGGCAGCCGGTAGAAGCGCACCCCGGTCGCGTCGAACACCGCGTTCGCGACCACGGCGCCGGTCGTCGTGATCGCCGGCTCCCCGCCGCCCTGCGGCGCGAGCGCGTCGTTCTTGAGCAGGATCGTCTCGATCCGCGGGACCCAGGAGAACCGCGGAATCCGGTAGGTCCCGAAGTTTCGATCGAGAATGTTGCCGCCGAGAAAGTGCAGCTCTTCGGCGAGCGTGTACCCGAGGCCCATCGTGAGCCCGCCATCGATCTGCATCTTCGCGCCCTCCGGGTTCACGACGACGCCCATGTCCTGCGCACAGACGAGCCGGTCGACGATCACCCGCCCGCTCGCCGCATCCACCCGGACCGAAGCCGCGGTCGCGACACAGGTTCCCGCGTCGATGTTGCACGCGATGCCTTGCCCGTGCCGGGTCGGCGCGGGCCCGCTCTGCCAGCCGAACGCCTTCGCGACCGCCTCGAGCGTGCGGCGCAGCCGCGGCTCGACGACGTTGCGCAGGCGGAATTCGAGCGGGTCCTGCCCGAGCGCCGCCGCCATCAGGTCGATCTGCGACTCGCGCGCCCACACGTTCATGTTCGCGCCCGGCGCGCGCCACGGGCCGACCGCGAACGGGTGGATGTCCGGGCCGTTCCTTGCCGCGACGATCCGCTCGTTCGCACTCGCATAGATCGGCGCCGCGCCCCGCGGACCGGCGCCGAACACCGCGTAGTCCCACAGCGCGATCCGCCCGGAGGGGTCCGCGGCCGAGTCGACCTCGACGACCGCGGCCGGGTCGAACGTGTCGTAGAAGAACTCCTCCTCGCGCGTCCACTCGACCATCACCGGGCGTCCGGTCAACTGCGCGAGCCGGGCCGCCTCGAGCACCTGCTGACCGGCGATCTTCCCGCCGAACCCGCCGCCGACGAACGGCGTGATCACGCGCACCGCGTCGCGCCGCAATCCGAGCATCTCGGCGACGTGGTCACGGGTCGGGAACGGCGTCTGGGTCGATGCCCAGACCGTCGCGCGCCCGTCCTTGACCTCGGCGAGCGCGGTATGCGGCTCCATCGGCGCGTGGGCGACGTAGCCCTTGTGGAACACCGAACGGATCCGATGCGGCGCGCGCTCGCGCGCGGCGTCGACGTCGCCGTGTTTCGCGATCTCGTCCGGCGTACCGCCGACCGCGACCAGGTGGGCGAAGATGCTGTCCGAATCGACCGTGGCCGCGGGCTCCGACCAATCCGCCCGGATCGCCTGGACCGCGACCGCGGCGGCCTGCGGATCCGGATGCAGCGCCGCGATCATCCCCTGGTGCTGCACGATCCGTGCGCCGGGTACCCGCGCGGCGGCCGAGGTGTCGATGCGCATCAGGATCGCGCCGTGCATCGGCGGTCGCAGCAGCCGCGCGTACAGCATTCCGGGCAGGCGCAGATCGCCGGCGTACTTCGCCGCCCCGGTGACCTTCGCGGGCCCGTCGAGCCGCGCGACCGGGTCGCCGATCACCGTGAACTCGTTCGGCGTGCGCAGCGGGACGCGCCGGTCGACGATGCGCAGGATCTTCGCGCCGCCCGCGAGATCCGCGTAGGTCACGCGCCGCGACGGCGCGCCGATCACCGACACGACCCCATCCTGCACCGTGAGCGCGGTCCGCGGCGCGCCGAGGCGCTTGGCGGCGAGCCCGAGTAGCGCCGACCTCGCCTTCGCGCCCGCTTCACGCAACGCCGGGCCGAACACCCGGGTCGTCAAGGAGCCGAACGTGCCGGCGTCCGGCGGGCACGACTGCGTATCGCCCATCACCATGTCGACCATCGCGATGCCGACGCCGAGTTCCTCGGCGAGCATCTGCGCGAGCGAGGTCATCACGCCCTGGCCCATCTCGATCTTGCCGGAGAACACCGTCACGCGACCGTCGCGGCCGATCCGCAGGTAGGCGTTCAGGTCCTCCGGATACGCGAACTCCCGCTCCCGCTTCAGCGCGTATCGCGCCCCGAAGCCGATCAGCGCGACCACGACGCCGCCGCCCGCGATCTGCAGGAACCGGCGTCGGTTGAAGCCCACGCCGCCGCCCTGCTCGCCGTTCATTGCGCCTCCTCGGCCGCCGCGCCCTGCGCCGCGACCGACTCGATCGCCGCGAGGATGCGTTGATGCGCGCCGCAGCGGCACAGGTGTCCTTCGAGGGCCTGGACGGTCTGCTCGCGCGAGGGATGCGGATTCGACCGCAGCAGCGCGACCGCGCCGAGCAGCATCCCCGAGGTGCAGTATCCGCACTGGAACGCGCCGTGATCGATGAACGCCTGTTGCAACGGATGCAGCACGCCGCCGCTCGCGAGACCCTCGACGGTGGTCACCGCGTGACCGTCGATCGCGCCGACCGGTGTGATGCAGGAACGGATCGGCGCGTCGTCGAGCAGCACCGTGCAGGCGGCGCAATAACCGACGCCGCAACCGGTCTTCGCGCCGGTCAAACCCAGGTCGTCGCGCAGCACGACCAGGAGCGCGCGCGCATCGTCGATCTCGAGGGTTCGCTCGACGCCGTTCAGCCGAAAGGTGAGCGCGCGCATCATGGGGAACGATCCTACTCAAAGAGACCCGCACAAATCCATCGGCGTGACCCGCGGTGGCGTCGCACCGCCACGCAGGCCGGAGCGATTTTGGTATAGTGCGCGGTCAGGTCAACTCCCGGACCGTCCGTCCCGACCGCATGAAAGCCACGCTCCGATCGATCGCGCTGCTGTCCTCGCTGCTGTTCGCGCAGCAAGGCGCGATCGTGCACGAACTCGGCCACGTGACCGCGTGGATGCGCGCGGTCACCGAGGTCGGCCCCGGTCATCGGGCCGAGAAGCCCTGCGCGCTGTGTCCGGTCTACGCGCAGGCCGTCACGCCGGCGTGCAGCCACCCGTATCCGCGCCCGCGGCTCACGCATGCGACCCCCGACCGGACCTCCGCCCCACTCCTCGCATCCATCGGCACGGCCGCGCCACGGCCGCGCAGCCGCGGCCCGCCCACCTTCGGCTGACCTCGTTCCACGAACGATCCCTCGCGGGAGCCCGCCGTGCGCACGCGCGGCCGCGTCCCGCCGTCAACCGTTGCCAGGAGTGTGTTCGATGCACCGCCATTCCCTTGCGGTCGCGGCCTATGGTCTCGCCGCGATCGCCTGCGCCTCGTTCCGGATCCCCGCCCGCGCGGCGGCAGCCGGATCGCCCCCCGAACTCGGGGCGATCGTCGTGACCGCCTCCCATCTCGGTCCCGATCGCGCACGCATCCCGACGCGCATCGGCGCATCGAGCTATACCTTCGATTCACGGGCGATCGCCGGCGCCCCCGGCGGGGACAACGCCCTGTTGAACCAGGTGATCCTGCAGGCGCCGGACGTGGCCCAGGACTCCTTCGGCCAGATCCACGTCCGCGGCGAGCACAACGGCGTGCAGTACCGGATCAACGGGATCGTGCTGCCCGAGGGCGTCAGCGCTTTCGGGCAGGTGCTCGACCCGCGGCTGATCTCCTCGGTGAGCCTGATCACCGGCACGCTGCCGGCGCAGTACGGTCTCGACACCGCCGGCATCATCGACATCCGCACGAAGAGCGGCGCCGAGGTGCACGGCGGCGCCGTGTCGCTCTACGGCGGCAGCCACGGCACCGTGCAGCCGAGCGTCGATGCCGCCGGCAGCGTGGGCTCGCTCAGCTACTTCGTCGCCGGCGACATGCTGCGCAACGACCTCGGGATCGAGTCGCCGGATGGCCGGTCGAATCCGATCCACGATCACACGACGCAGTACCACGGCTTCGGCTACTTCGAGGACGCCCTGGACACCCATGATCGCGTCGCGCTGCTGGTCGGCAGCTCGATCGGCAAGTTCCAGATACCGAACCTGGACGGCGAACAACCGCCGCTCGGACTCAGCGTGTACGGGCAAACCACGTTCCCGAGCGCCGCGTTGAACGAGAACCAGCGCGAGATCACCCATTTCGGCGCGCTCAGCTGGCTGCACCGCGCGGGCCCGCTGCACCTGCGCACGTCGCTGGTCGCGCGCTACTCGAGCCTGACGTTCGAGCCCGATCCGATCGGCGATCTGCTCTACAACGGGATCGCGCAGAGCGCGTACAAACGCAACGTCGCCTATGCGCTGCAGTCGGATGCGAGCTGGCGGCTCGACCGGGCGCACACCCTGCGCGCCGGACTGTTCGTGCAGGACGACCGGTCCACGAGCGACACCACCTCGCTCGTGCTGCCGACCAACGCGGCCGGTGCGCCGCAGGGCGACGTTCCGCTCACGATCGTCGACAACGGCGCGAAGACCGAGCGGATCGAGAGTCTCTACGTCCAGGACGAATGGCGGCTCCTCGAGCGGCTGACGCTGAACTACGGCCTGCGTTACGACCGGTTCACCGCCTATGCGAGCGGCAACCAGGTGAGTCCGCGCGCGAATCTCGTGTGGCGGGTGTCGGCGAAGACCACGCTGCACGCCGGTTATGCCCGATACTTCTCGCCGCCGCCGTTCGAACTCGTCGGGGCGAGCGATCTCGCGCCGTTCGTGAACACGACCGCCGCGCCGCTCTCTCCCGGTGACACCCCGCCGCAGGCGGAGCGGGCGAACGACTACGACGTCGGCGTGTCACAAGCCGTGACCCGGCGCGTGCGCGTCGCCGTCGACACCTATTACAAGCAGTCCGTGAACCTGATCGACGAAGGGCAGTTCGGCGCGCCGATCATCCTGACGCCGTTCAACTACCGCTACGGACGGCAATATGGCGCGGAGTTCAGCGCGAACTACACGGGTCCGGCGCTGCAGGCGTACTTGAACTTCGCGGCCCAGCGCGCGACCGGCAAGCAGATCGACTCGGCGCAGTTCAACTTCACCACGGTGGACCTCGCGTACATCGCCCATCACTACATCGACCTCGACCATGAGC
>JAJXYU010000020.1:0-1821 GCA_021780395.1 Pseudomonadota bacterium | reverse complement strand
GCGCAAGGCTCGATTTCCTGTGGGGATCGGGTCTGCGCGCCGACCTGCCGCTGCCGCCCGGCGTCACCACGTCCTACGGGGGGACCAGCATCCCGAACGGCGCGCACCTGCCCTACTACACCCAGGTCAACGTCGGCATCAGCCACCGCTTCACGATCCGCGGCCTCGGCGAGCTGAGTGCCCGGGTGGACGTGATCAACCTGTTCGACGCGCGCTACCAGATCCGCAACGGCACCGGCGTCGGCGTGGGGGCACCGCAATACGGGCCGCGCCGCGGGCTGTTCTTCGGGATCTCCGACGCGTTCGGCGGCGGCGGCTGACGCCCGCGCAGCGGCGAGCGCCCCGCGGGTCGTGGGTGGCGTCGCGGACCCGCGGGAGCGCACAATGGCGGTCGATCCCCTCCACGCCTCGGAGACCCGCGTGACCCGATCACCCGCACCGCGCACCCCGCCTGAGCGACCGTCGGCCCATCCGACCGTGCGCTTCCGGATCGACTTCGGCAAGCGCTGCTCGGTCGGGATCGGCAAGGTCGAACTGCTCGAGGCGATCGCGCGGACCGGCTCGCTGTCGCAGGCCGCGCGTGCGCTGCGGATGAGCTATCGGCGCGCCTGGTTGCTGCTCGAAGACCTGAACTCGAGCTTCGATCGGCGCGTGGTCACGACGACGACCGGCGGCCGCGGCGGCGGCGGCGCGCAGCTCACCGAGTTCGGCGCATCGTTGATCACCGCCTACCGCGACCTCGACGCCGAGCTCCGTCCGCTCGCCGACGCGCGTCTGCGCGCAGTCGGCGAGCACGCCAGAGGCGGCCAGGCCTCGCCGGTGATCCGGCCGACGCCGATCAGCCGGACGCTCGCCCGCGCACGGGAAGCCGGGCCCGCGCCGCCTCGGCGACGAGCCGTCGAGCGCTGAACTCGATGTGCCGGAGCCGCCGGCGAAGATAGACGGCCGGTCGCGTCTCGGCGATATCGGCCCAACCGCGGCGGCGCAACGCCGCGGACGGCGCACCGCCGTTCGCGGACTCGCCGTGGGTAAGGATCTCGATCACCCGCGCGCCCGTCTCCCGCAGCGCGCCGTGCGTCTCGGGCGCGTCGAGCGCCGCGCGGGCGGCGCGCAGCAGACTGCGCACGGACGCGAGGTCCGACGCGAACAGGTAGTTCGCCGCGAGCAACCGGTGCAGGGCCGCGAAATTCCCCGCGTGCCGCTTCGGCTCGCTCGACAGCCGCCGCGTGGTCGCGACCAGCGCCGAGAACGCATCGAGCGCCGTCTTCCGCGCGATACGATAGGGCTGCTCCGGTGGCGCCCACTCGAGCGCGAGCCGCGCATAGCGCAGATCCGCGGCCAACAACGCATCCACGAGGCGCGGCACGTCGCGCCATTCCCAGTTCGGCAGCACGAACGCGAACGCGCCCGAGATCCCCGCCCCGATCACGGTGTCGAGGACCCGCTGCGCGATGAACCGCACGCCGGGCTCGAGGAAGTGCAGGAACATCAGCGCCCCGGCCGAGGCCGCGAACGAGGTGATCCGATAGTTCACGTTCGCATAGGCGTGGCTCACGCCGACCGCGACGATCACGCCGGCGACGACCGCCCTATCCGGCATGATCGGCAGCAGCAGTGCCATGACCGCGCACCCGGCGAGGGTGCCGATCAGGCGGTCGTTGCGCCGCTGCCGCGTGACCGCGTAGCTGCCCCGCATGATCAGCGCGATCGTCAACAGCACCCAACCGCCGTGGACACCGTGCGGCAGCGCGAGCGTGACGGCGTAGCCCAGCAGCATCGCGAGCGTCAGCCGCAGCGCGTACCGCGCGACCGGCGAAGATC
>JAJXYU010000146.1 GCA_021780395.1 Pseudomonadota bacterium | reverse complement strand
CGCCACCGCCCGTCCTGCGCCTGAAACGCGACGAGGATCGACGTCTGCTCGCCGGTCACCTGTGGGTGTTCAGCAACGAGGTCGACACCGCGCAGACCCCGCTGGCGCGCTTCGAGCCCGGCGACCTCGTGCGGGTGCTCGCGCACAACGATCGGCCGCTCGGGCTCGCCTACGTGAATCCGCGCTCCTTGATCTGCGCGCGGCTCCTCGAGACCGAGACCCTGCCCGACGAAGCCTGGTTCGCGCGGCGGCTGCGACGCGCGCTCATGCTGCGTGAACGCCTGTACGCCGGCCCGTACTACCGGTTGGTGCACGGCGAGGCCGACGGCTTGCCAGGGGTCGTGATCGATCGATTCGGTCCCGCCTGCGTCGTCCAGATCGGCACGGCGGGCATGGAGCGGCTCCGACCGGCGTTGCAAGCCGCGCTGTTCGATGCGCTCGGCATGGAGACCGTGCTCTACAAGAATGATGGCGCGACGCGTGAACTCGAGGGCTTGCCGCTCTACGTCGAGTCGGCCGGCGCAGCCTTCCCGGACGTCTCCAGTGTGATCGAGGCGGGGCTCGAATTCCGGGTGCCGCTGCGCGAAGGGCAGAAGACCGGCTGGTTCTACGATCAAGCGGCGAATCGTGCGGCGCTGGTCAAGTACGTGCGTCCGGGTGCGCGGGTGCTCGACGTGTTCAGCTACGTCGGTGCCTGGGGCCTGCGGGCCGCCCGCGCCGGCGCCGGGGACGTGCTGTGCGTCGACGCGTCGGCGGACGCGTTGCGGTTCGCCGCGGAGAACGCCGACCGCAACGGTCATGTCGTGCGCACGCTGCAGGGCGACGCGTTCGAGGTGCTCGCGGCGCTCGGCGCCGATCGCGAGCGGTTCGACCTGGTCGTCGTCGATCCGCCGGCGTTCGCGAAGCGCAAGAAGGATCTGCCGAAGGCCCTGGCCGCGTACCGCCGTTTGAACCAGGCCGCGATCGGGGTGCTCGCGCCCGACGGCGTGCTGGTGTCGTGTTCCTGCTCCCATCACCTCGGCGGGGAGGCGCTGCAGGAGGCGATCGCCAGGGCGGCCCGGGGACGCGGCCGGCGCCTGCAACTGCTCGAGTCGGGCGCGCAGGGGCCCGACCACCCGGTGCATCCGGCGATCCCGGAGACCCGCTATCTGAAGGCGTTCTTCGGCCGGGTCGACCAACCGTTCGACTGAAGCCCGATTCTCCCGGGTACTCGCCCTGGGGTACACTGCCGCCCCATGATCATCTACCCTCACATCGACCCGATCGCGTTCTCGATCGGACCCATCGACGGCATCGGGCCGTTGCAAGTCCACTGGTACGGGATCATGTACCTCGTGGGGTTCGCCGCCGCGTGGGGTCTCGCCCGTTACCGAGCGGGCCGTCCAGGCTCGACCTGGAAGGCGATCGACATCGATGACCTGATCTTCTACTGCGCGATCGGCGTGATCGTCGGTGGCCGTCTCGGCTGGTGCATCTTCTACGGCAACGAAGTGATCTATGGACGGGGCACCACGCCTCGAGACTGGATCAACGTGTTCCGGATCTGGGACGGCGGAATGTCGTTCCACGGCGGTCTCGCCGGCGTGATGGTCGCGGCGATCCTGTTCGCCCGCGCCAAGGCCAAGCGAGCCGTCGACGTGTTCGACTTCCTCGCGCCGCTGCCCGGGATCGGGTTGATGGCCGGCCGTCTCGGCAATTTCATCAACGGTGAACTGTGGGGCAAGCCGACCAATCTGCCCTGGGCGTTCGGCGTGCCGAATGCGCAGGGCGTGCTGATCGGCCGGCACCCGTCGCAGCTGTACGAGGCGGCGCTCGAAGGGCTCGCACTGTTCCTGATCCTGTGGAATTACACCAAGAAGCCGCGCCCGCGCCTCGCGCCCAGCGCGCTGTTCCTGATCGTCTACGGGGTCGCCAGATTTTCGGTCGAGTGGGTCCGGCTGCCGGATCCGCAACTCGGGTACCTGTACGGCGGCTGGCTCACGATGGGCATGGTCTTGACGTTCCCGATGATCCTGATCGGCATCGCCTTGATGCTCTACGCGTACCGGCGCAATTCGCCGACCGGTAATCTCGTGCCGGTCGACGGCCGATAGCCGCTGCGTCGGCCGATGCGGCAGTATCTCGATTTCCTGCACCACATCGTGAACGCGGGCGCCCGCAAATCCGACCGGACCGGGACCGGCACGATGAGCGTGTTCGGGTATCAGATGCGGTTCGACCTCGGCGCGGGCTTTCCGTTGGTGACCACGAAGCGGCTGCACCTGCGCTCGATCATCCACGAGCTGCTGTGGTTCCTCCGCGGCGACACGAACGTGAAATACCTGCACGAGCATGGCGTCACGATCTGGGACGAGTGGGCCGATGCAGAAGGCGATCTCGGACCGGTCTACGGACGTCAGTGGCGCAGCTGGCCGACCGCGGACGGCCGGCACATCGACCAGATCGCCCGCGTCCTGGAGACTCTGCGTCACGATCCGGACTCCCGGCGGATCCTGGTGAGCGCGTGGAACGTCGGCGAGCTGGATGCGATGGCGCTCGCGCCATGCCACGCGTTGTTCCAGTTTTACGTCGCGAACGGCAGGCTGTCCTGCCAGCTCTACCAGCGCAGCGCCGATGCGTTCCTCGGCGTCCCCTTCAACATCGCCTCCTACGCATTGCTCACGCACATGGTCGCGGCGCAGTGCGGCTTCGAGCCCGGCGAGTTCGTGTGGACCGGCGGCGATTGCCACGTCTACCTGAACCACCTCGCCTGCGTCGAGGAGCAACTGCGCCGGGAGCCGTATCCGGCGCCGCGCCTGCGGCTGAACCGCAAACCGGCGTCGCTGTTCGATTACGAGTTCGAGGACTTCTCCGTGTTGGACTATCGATGCCACCCCGCGATCCCAGCGCCAATCGCCGTTTGACGCGGCGAGCACCGATGATCACCGTACGCCACTCGCCGATCCACGGGCACGGCGTGTTCGCGCTGCGGAGGATCCGCAAAGGCACCAAGATCATGGAATACGTCGGCGAGCGCATCTCGCACGCCGAGGCGGATGCGCGCTACGCCCACAAGGCCGAGGACGACAACCATACGTTCCTGTTCACCGTGGACGCGCGCACCGTGATCGACGGCGGTGTCGGCGGCAACGAGACGCGGTACATCAACCATGGCTGCCGACCGAACTGCGAGAGTTCCGTCGAAGGCGGCAGGATCTTCATCGAGGCCATCCGGACGATCCAGGCGGGAGAGGAACTCTTCTACGACTACCAGATCGAGCGCGACCCGGATGACGCGCCGGACATCGACGAGATCTTCGCGTGCCGTTGCGGCGCGACGGACTGCCGCGGCACGATGCTGGTGCCGCCGCCCGCACCGCGCGCGCGCAGGCCCCCCGCGCGCCGGCCGCGGACGTCGG
>JAJXYU010000340.1 GCA_021780395.1 Pseudomonadota bacterium | reverse complement strand
CGCCGGCACGCTCGGCGACGGCGCCCGTCACGTGCTCGAAATTCAGCCCATGAAAGCCGATGCGGCAGTAGCCCGCGGCATCGAGCTCGACCGGCAGCGCGTAACGCCTTGCGACTTCGGGCACCGTGGCATGGAACGCGGTATCGAAACAGGCGATCTGAACCAGCGCCGGCGCCTGCGCGCCGAGCGCCGCGATCGCGTCGAGCCCGTAGCCGTTGTGCAGCGGGGCGAGCGCGCGCATCGCATTGAGCTTATCGAGGCTGCGGTCATCGACGACCATCGGGTCGACGAAACTGGTGCCGCCGTGAACGATGCGGTGGCCGCAAGCGGCGATCTGCGCGACCGTGATGCCGCGGCCGGCCAGCACGCAAAGGATCTCGCGCAGCGCGCCGTCGTGACGTGTCTCCGGCGGCAGATCACGGCCGCGATCCGCCGTGCGGTCGGCGCTCACGAAACGGGGGCGCGCGCCGATGCCTTCGATCTGGCCGGCATGCGTGCGCTCGCGGCCTTCGAAGACCGCGAACTTGACCGACGACGAGCCTGCATTGATCACGAGCACCCGCCGAGCGACGGCCGAGGTCATGTGACGCGCTGCGGCCGCATATCCTCGCGACGAATCCCGGCGACCACCACCGGTTTCTTCATCGCATCGCGCCGGAACGGTTCGCCGAGCTCCTGGTTGAGCAGCACCTCGATGAACGTCGTGACCCCCTTGCCCTGGGCCGCGCAGGCGTCGCGCAGGGCCCGCGTGAGCTCCGCCGCGGTCCGCACCGCGATGCCGCGGTGTCCGCAGCCCTCCGCGACACGCGCGTAGCTGAGGTCCGGGTCGAGCTCTGTGCCGACGAAGTTGTCGTTGTACCAGAGGATCGAGTTGCGCTTCTCGGCGCCCCACTGGTAGTTGCGGAAGATCACCATCGTGACAGCGGGCCACGGATCGCGGCCGATCGACGTCATTTCGTTCATCGAGATGCCGAACGCGCCGTCGCCCGCGAACCCGACGACCGGTGTCTCTGGATTGCCGATTTTCGCGCCGATGATCGCCGGGAATCCGTAGCCGCACGGACCGAACAGGCCCGGAGCGAGATACTGCCGGCCCCGTCCGAACACCGGATAGGCATTGCCGATCGCGCAGTTGTTGCCGATGTCGCTCGAGACGATCGCGTCGGCCGGCAGTCCGGCGACGATAGCGCGCCATGCCTGGCGCGGGGACAAGTGTTCCGGCTCGCGGCGGCGGCAATCGGCGTTCCACACCGTGCCCGGATCGTCGTCCTCGTGATCGAGCGAGGCGAGCGCCGCGCTCCATGCGCGCTTGCGCTCGGCGATGCCGGCACGCCGCGCCGCGCGGTCGGTATCGCCCGCGCCCGGCGCGAGCTGCGCGAGGGTCTGCGCAGCGACCTGTTTCGCGTCGCCGCAAATCGCGACGGCGACCGGCTTCGTGAGTCCGATGCGATCGGCATTGATGTCGACCTGGATCACGGCGGCCGATTTGGGCCAATAATCGAGGCCGTAGCACGGCAACGTCGAGAACGGATTCAGTCGGGTGCCGAGCGCAAGCACGACGTCCGCCGCGGCGATGAGCTCCATCGCCGCGCGCGAACCGTTGTAGCCGAGCGGTCCGACCGCGAGCGGGTGGTTGCCGGGAAACGAGTCATTGTGCTGGTAGTTGTTGCAGACCGGCGCGTCGAGCCGCTCCGCGAGTGCGACGCACTCGGGGATCGCGTTGCCGAGCACGACGCCCGCGCCGGCGAGGATCACCGGGGATTTCGCGCCGCTCAGCAGACGAGCCGCCTCCGCGATCGCGCGCGCGCCGCCGGCCGGGCGCTCGAACTCGAGCGGTGCCGGCAGCGCGACGTCGATCACCTGGGTCCAGTAATCGCGCGGGATGTTGATCTGCGCGGGCGCCGACAGGCGCTTTGCCTTGCCGATCACGCGATTCAGCACCTCCGGCACTCGCGCCGGGTCGCGGACCTCCTCCTGGTATCCGACCATGTCGCGGAACAGCGCCATCTGCTCGACTTCCTGAAACCCGCCCTGGCCGATCGTGCGGTTCGCCGCCTGCGGCGTGACCAGCAACATCGGCGTGTGGTTCCAATACGCGGTCTTGACCGCGGTCACGAAGCCGGTGATCCCGGGGCCGTTCTGCGCGATCGCCATCGCGATGTTGCCGGTCGAGCGCGTATAGCCGTCGCAGATCAGTCCACCGTTCGACTCGTGCGCGACGTCCCAGAACGTGATCCCGGCCTTCCCGAAGAGGTCCGATATCGGCATGAACGCCGAACCGATGATGCCGAATGCGTGCTCGATGCCGTGCAGTTGTAGAACCTTCACGAACGCTTCCTCGGTCGTCATCTTCATCGGCGGCTCTCCTGGTTTCTGTCGATCGAGCATCGGCACCGCGCGGCCACGCGCGACCCCGGGGTCAGTATTCGGCGATCGCGTCGCGCAGGATCGCAGTGATCTCGTCGATGTGTGCGCGTGTTGCGATGAACGCCGGCGCGACTATAACAACGTCGCCTGTGGCCTTCACGTGCAGCCCGCGGTCGAACAGGTTCGCCTGCAGCTCCGTGCCCCGCGCGCCGGGCACCTTGCCGGGCTTGACCTCGACGCCGGCGAGCATCCCGAGACCGCGCACGTCGGCGACCGCACCGAGGTCCTGCAGGGAAAACATCTTCTCCTGGAAGTACCCCGACAGCTCCCGGCCCTTCGCGAACAGGTCCTCGCGGCGGTAGATGTCGAGTGTCGCGAGTCCGGCGGCGCAGGCGGCTGGGTGGGCCGAATAGGTATAGCCGTGGAAGAACTCGGTCGCGCCGTCGGGAGCCGCGTCGAGGATGGTGCGATAGATCGTGTCCCGAACCGCGACCGCTCCCATCGGCTGTGCGCCATTGGTCAGCGCCTTGGCCATCGTGATCACGTCCGGCGTCACACCGAAGGTCGTCGCGGCGAACGGCTCGCCAGTCCGACCGAATCCGCAGATGACCTCGTCGAACACCAGCAGGATCCCGTAGCGGTCGCAGATCTCGCGGATCCGATTCAGATAGCCGCGTGGCGGCACGATCACACCGGTCGACCCGGCGATCGGCTCGATGAAGACCGCGGCGATGCGTCTCTCGCCGACGAGGTTGACGAACCGCAGCAGGTCGTCCGCGAGTTCGGCACCTGCGGCGCCCAGCCCTTTGGTGAAGCGGTTCTCCGGCAGGAGCGTGTGCCGCAGGTGCAGCACGCCCGGCATCAGTGCGCCGAAGGCCTCGCGATTGCGCACCATGCCGCTGAGCGCAGTGCCGCCGATGTTGACACCGTGATACGCGCGCTCGCGCGACACGAAGTACGTCCGCTGGGCCTCGCGTCGCGCCAGATGATAGGCGAGCTCGATCTTCATCGCGGTATCGACGGCGTCGGAGCCGTAGGTGCAGAAGAAAACGT